>JAGMDP010000255.1 GCA_023128635.1 Candidatus Heimdallarchaeota archaeon
GGCTATACAAAAACTGCTATAAAAAATGGTTATGATGTCATAGGTTTTCTTGATGGCTGGAAGGGTTTAATTGAAGGACACTATGAGAATCTAACCTTAGATCGCGTTAAGGAAATAGTCCAAGAAGGAGGTACTATCTTAGGTTCATCTAGAACTAATCCTCGAAAGGAAGAAAATGGATTTGAGAGAATTATTGATACTTTGAAGAAATTAGATATTTATGCCTTTGCTGCATGTGGCGGTGATGATACACTCGGAGTTGCTAAGGAACTCAATGAGAAAGGTGCCAATGTTGTTGGTGTACCAAAAACCATAGATAATGACCTTGAAGCAACAGACCAAACTTTTGGGTTTGATACTTCGATAAATATCGCCATGGATGCAATTGACCGTTTACGAACAACTGCTCGTTCGCATCATCGTATCTTTGTTTTGGAATTAATGGGAAGACATTCAGGATGGATTGCTTTAGAAGCTGGAATGGCGGGAAATGCAACTGCAATTATTATCCCAGAATTCGATTATCCATTAGCTGAATTATGTGAATTATTAAAGAAACGACATGAGGATAAACGCACTTATAGTATTGTTGTTGTCGCAGAGGGTGTTATCTTTCCGGAAATGAAAGAAAAGGTCGAAAAAGCTGGTAAAGATTCTTTTGGTAATGTTATTCTAGCAAATTTGAAAGTTGGGGAATTTTTAGCTGATGAAATAAAAGAACGCACTGAACTCCCAGTACGTGCTGTAACTTTAGGGCATATTCAAAGAGGTGGACCTCCAAGTGCTTATGATAGATTTTTGGGATTAAGATATGGTGCAAAAGCAGCTGAATTAATTCATGCTGGAAAATTTGGTCGCATGGCAAGTCTTCAAGGAACAATTATTGCAGATGTTCCGATTGAAAAAGCCGTTGCTAAACGAAAAGTTGTCTCCAAAGAATTGTGGTTATTAGCGAAGTCGTTTTTTGGTTAGCTTTTTGTTTTTTCCTTTCATGTATACAAGGGTTTATAGGTTTAGTTGTAAAAGTATGTAATTGTATGTAGATTAGTCTTTTTAATTAAAGAGATTAAACTATAGTTATTGATAGTCTCACACTAGATAGAAAGAGGATGCCGTTTATGATAATAGTATATGACAAAGAACAGCCTGATAGTAAACCCCTAACATTAAATGTAATTGACACTCATACACACCTAGGCAAAGAAGAGGTGGTAAGGGGCAAAGGTAAGGATTATCGAATTATTAGACCAAAAGATCACTTAGATTTCTACGAGAAGTTAAAATTCGATGTTTTTCAAAGAATTACTGCTTATCCTGAGGATTATGCTTTCGCTATGCCAGATGATCCCAAAGATTTTAGCATGCCAGCAACGGAACTTCAAAAATTGATCTTTCAAGAAAAAAGAACAACTCAAAATTTAGGTTGGTTTGCAGATAAAATCGTCACTTTTCCATTACACGATATATTGCTATCTAAGACTGATCCACATTTTAAGAAATCAAATGATTATATATTGACTAGAGCTCAAACTTTAGAATATGGTTCCCGACTGGTACCATTTTGTAGAGTAGACCCCAAAGATGGAGAAAAAGCTACAGCTGAAATTAAGCGATGTGTCGATTATGGTGCTAGAGGGTTAAAACTTCACCCATTATCTGAAGAATGGATTGAAGAAATTGTGAGTGATAAAGTAATCAACGTTGTTCGTACTGCGGTTGATAATAAACTACCAGTAATCTTTGACTGTCAGAATTATAAAACAGCAGAGGAAATTCATCAAGTAGCCATGGAAGTACGAGCACAAAGTAAAAACAAAGATTTTACTTTAATTGTGGGACATTTTGGTTTTGATTATCTAACTCCAGGAATGTTCGAAATTTTAGGTGATCCAAATATTAAAACAGAAACTTCGGGTATGCGTGGGGATGATTGCGAAGTTTTTTACAAAAATTGTTTAGATCTTGTTGATGATTGGCATTTTTCAACAATGTATGGTTCAGACCACAGTTACTTTAGTGTTCCTCAAGCAAGCGACCATATAACTTTTCTATTTTCAAATACTGCAAAAGACTTAGGGATTACATTTGAGCATATCAGACACATTTTGGGAATTAATGCTCTCCGAATTTTGAAGATTTATTGGCCTACGAAAGTGATCGATAGAAAAGGAGTAAGTAAATCGAAAGTTACTTGGGAAGACTTTAACAAAATAAGGAAATGCACAAATTATGAAGATTTAGCAAAAACTGTAACGGATTTATCTGAAATTTCAGGTGTGTATTTTAATACAGATTCTTTGTTTGATCCTTCTGGAGAAAATGTCTATGAGGAACTCTTCATTCTTAATATTTTTGCAGACATAATTGATCTTCGACGCAGTTTCGTCGTGCAACATTCTGATGATAACAAGCTCAAAATTTCAGAAATTACCAAACTTATGGATTTCGCATCCAAGATAACTGAGATACTGGAATTAGAGGATGAAACATATCCATTCACTCAACAGTATTTGTTTGATTATTTATTGCATCAAAAACCAAAATGAGTTTAATCAAGTCCTAAAAGTAAGTGAAAAACAATGAGTAATCCCTCCAATAAAATTCCAACAACAAAAAAAACCAATACTTTACGTAAATTAGCTTTTTCACATGGAATTGAGGCTGAGAATTTTATTACTAACAAAAGAGGGGATATACTCGAAGATGGGAAAGAATTAGTTGCAGTATGGGATCAAATGTTTAATGGGGCATTAAATTTCTTAAAATCCCTTACTAGCAGTTCTACAAATGTGCCTGAATACATTCGCAGAAAAATAAAAAGAGTAACTCGAAAAGATGTTGAAAGACATGGCAAAATAATCAGATATGTACAAATTCATTATAAATTTAATGGCAAAACAATCGCAATCAATGTTTTTGGACCGGATCCAAATATTTCTCAAATCACATGGTTACTTGAACTAGTTACTCCCCCATGTGAGTACTTTGAGGAATTGGATTGGTGGATTAACACTCTCTATTTAGCAGCATCAAGGTCTTTGACGAGAGGATATAGCATACAACCTTTAGGATTTAATCCATATCAAACTGAATACCGAGCAGGGGTAACTTGTGGTGAACATCACCACCTTGGTGGATTTAAGAGTTCAAAAGAAAAGAAAGCCGCGTATAATATGATAAGAGCTTACATTCCACATCTAATTGCTCTTTCTAATACATCGCCGTTTATCGATGGAAAACCAGATGGCAGAACTATTCTGAAAAAAGGAGAAGATGGTAGAACGCTAATTCTAGCTCCTGATTGTGTCAGAAGTCATAGGTTAAAAGAGAATTCAGGACAGCTTGGACCAAATATCCCTGAATATTTACCATATGTTGGACCTTCCTTCACAAGGCAACAATTTTCAAGATATGTAAGAAAGGAAGTACCTGACGATCGATACGTGGATGCATTCCCATTTACTACATATGATACTATTGAGTGTCGTTTTTTTGATGTTCAATATGATCAGAATATTAGAAAAACGATCACAATATTACTACAAGCACTTGCACTAAAAGCAGTCAAGATTACTCGAGCAGGAAAAGCTGTTCCGGATGTAAAGGGCAACACATTGTATGAACACAGAAAAAGAGCAGTAAATTTTGGTATGTTCGCCAAATTTCAAGGCGATCCGAGTATAGAATCTTTAGGCGGACAATTTGTAAAACATTATAATCACAATCCCGAAACCGGTGGACCTCCTGGAAAAATCTACGAATCATTAAGATCATTGATAATATGGTTAAAGCCCGAATTCGTTGATTTAAATATAAATGAAAACGATCTTACATCCATTTTAATCATGTTGTGGGGAACCGCAAGAATTGCTCCGCCTATCTCCGCTGCAACTTATATGTTTTATTTGTATGAAAAAAATCATGGGAATATTGCTAATGTAATAAATTCATTAGCTTTAATCAATGGTAAACCTCGCAAATCATTCTCAGAAGTATTAGGTAGACCTCAATATTCAATGTCAAACCTAATTTCTACAAAAGTAGCAAAACCAATTCATACAGCAGATACAACTAGAAGCTCCTTAGCAAGGAAACTACAATTAGAATCAAGACAACGACGCAAAAAAACTATGGTGAAAGAAAAAGCGAGATTGCGAGCAAAACAAAGTCTTAAAACAAAAATGATTCGGGAGAAGGTGAAAAATGATAGGGAAATAGAGAAGAAACGACAAGATCGACTCAGACAACTTGAAAAGGCTAAAAAACCTCCTCCAAGACCTATAAGAGCATCATCTTCTACTAGAACATCATCAAATATCTATAAAACCAAAATACCTGTTAGTAAAAGTAGAGTTCCACCGAGAAAAACAGTTTCTGTAAAAACTACAAAAAGAACCACACCTGCAAGAAAATCTTCTACTAAAAGTAGAACTCAGAAAATTTCTTCTAAACCCATGCAACCAAAAAGAAAACCAAGCAAAAAGGTTAAGGCAAAAAGAGCTTTCCCAGCTAAAAGTGCAGTTAGAAAGCAACCAAGTAAAAAGAAAGTTCTAACAAAATCAGCAATTTCTAACAGATCCAAAGCTATCCATACCACTAGGAAAAAACCTGTTCAAGCATATGCATCAACTGCAACTAGAAGCGCATATTCAAGAAAACAGATCAAACTTCCACAACCAACAATAAAAAAGCGATCGACAACAAAAACTGTTACTAGAAAAAAGAGCACGCCAAAGAAAGCGACTGCATCAACAAAAGCTGTATCTACACAAACGATTCTTCATTATGAATCATATAGAGATACTAAGTTCATAAGAAGTTTAACAATATCAAATATGCCTTCAAGAATTGATTACAGTACAATTATACCTGTTATTAAATTAAAATGGAGAAAATCAATTATTCAGTCAATGGTAACATACCCAATAAAAATTGAAGCACAAGTTTCTGCTCTTGAAAAAAGAAACAAGTTTAGAGCAACTGCTTTTCAAGAAACTATTAAATTAGAGAAATCATCCCTAAAAAACACTTGTTACTTACCAATTCCAATTAATCTTAACAATTCAACAGGGGAGTTTCAAGTAAAGTTTATTGTTAGAGATGGTAAAAAGAGCAATATTTTAGGGACAGAATATCGAACCTTTAGTCGAATAAGGGTTCCAAGTGAGAAGAAACATCAGATCACAAGATTAAGTATTCCACCAAACCAAGTTGGAGATTCAAAAGTTAATATTAAAATAAATGCTTCGAAGAATAACTCGAGAGGAAAGATTACTCTTTGGGGTATTTCACAACGAGGAATTATGAAATTTTATGAGAAAAAGGCAAAGTTTAGACAAAGAAAAATTTCTCTAGAAATACCTATTCTTATACCACCAAGTATGTGTTCCTCACAATGGATGTTATATTTAGTATTTAATGCAAGAGGAACGAGTATTTCAGCATATACAAAAACACCCCCTCCATTATCAAAGGTAATTAATTTTAGTTTAAGTGGTAACCCACCATTAAGATCAAGAGTTTATTCGGATTTCCACGCAGAAGTAACACCTAAACTCATCTTTAAGACCAGATGCGAAATCAGTGAAATCGAAATTCTACAAGTTGAAAATAATAGTAGTATGAAAAATCTCAAGAAATACCGATTAAAATCAAGAATTAGCAAAGGAGAGAAATTTGTTTTGGAATCCTTTGAATGGAAAGCCCCATCAATGCGAAAAGGGCTTTTTGGTTCGCATAAACAAAAATCAGTAGAATTCTATTGTCGTATTGTTGATAATTTAGGAGAAATAAATGATTCTTTAATTGGTAAAGTTGAAACACCAAAAATTACAGTATTCAAGAAGTGATTTTTTACACTATTTCGGTCTCATTTCTACTTTCTTTTACTTTTCTTCAAAAAAGTTAAATACAATTGCAAAAGCAGAAAGGCATAGCTATTTGCTCTAGCGATTTTTCTCTGCTGTTCTTGAGAGAAAAAAATAGGAGTGTGAATATAGTGTTGGAAGATAAGAAAAGATATCTAATAACTAGCGCCTTGCCTTATGTCAACACTGTGAAACATCTCGGGAACTTAGTTTCCTCGTTATTGCCTGCTGATATTTTAGCAAGATATCTTAGGCAAAGAGGAGAAGAAGTTCTAGCAGTATGTGGAACAGACGATCATGGTACACCCGCAGAGGTTTCAGCATTAGAAGCTGGAATGCCAGTAGAAAAATACGTAGAACAAATGTCCAAGAAACAAAAGGACATCTATGAGCGATTCGGTCTTTCCTACGATATATTTAGTAGAACACATACACAAGAAAATGCTGAACTAACACAAGATCTCTTTCTTAAATTGCATGAGAAAGGACATATCAAAGAAAAAGAAGTACAATCCTTGTATTGTATAAATTGCAAAAGAAACTTACCAGATAGATATGTCGTTGGTACCTGTCCTAATTGCAAATATGAACATGCTCGTGGAGACCAATGTGAAAATTGCTCTAAAGTATTGGATGGAATCGATTTAATTAATCCAAAGTGTATAATTTGTGGTGAAAGCAACACTGAAATTAGAAATGAAAAACATCTCTTTCTAGATCTTGGAGGTTTAGAAGGAAAAATCAAAGCATGGGTTGATACACACAAAGATTGGCCAAAAACAACTTTGTCCATAGCAAATAGTTGGTTAAAAGAAGGTTTGCGACCACGTAGTATATCCAGGAATATTAAATGGGGTATACCAATACCACTTGATGGTCATCGCGATAAAGTTTTCTATGTTTGGTTTGATGCCCCAATAGGATATATTTCTATTACAAAGCAATGGGCGAAGCAACAAGGTAAGCCTAAACTTTGGGAGAAATATTGGAAAGATCCAGATACTTATCTCATTAATTTCATTGGAAAAGACAATGTTCCATTTCATGTAATAACATTTCCAGCAACACTAACTGGTGCCGATGATGGAATAATTTTAGCTAATTATGTTAAGGCATTCCAATGGTTAAATTATGAAAGATCGAAGTTTTCATCAAGTCAAGGAGTGGGAATATTTACTGATACAGCACTGGAATTATACCCAGCAGATTATTGGCGTTACTACATAATGAAGATAGCACCGGAAAGGCATGACACAGATTTTCTTTGGACAGAATTCAGAGATAGCATAAATAATGATCTTGCAGATATTCTTGGAAATTTTGTGCACCGAACTTTAACTTTCATTAATAATAATTTTGAAGGGAAAATTCCTGTAAGAAGTAAACTAGAAAAGGAAGACAAAGATATTCTCTCATTCCTAGAAAAAGCAGCAAAGAAAGCAGATTCCGAAATGAGGAAATTAGAATTCCAAAGGACGCTACTAGCTATATTCGATTTTGCTCGGGAATGCAATAAATACTTCCAAAGTAAGAAACCATGGGCTGACGTGAAAAACAAGAATATCAAAAGAGCAGCAACAACTTTGAGTATTTGTGCTCAATGTAGTCGAGGTTTAGCTGTTTTGTTAGCACCATACATTCCATTTTCTACGGAAGAAATCTTTGAACAACTAAATCTAAAGGAAAATATTCACAAGCAATCATGGTTCTCAGTAACAGAGGAAATCCTTGATGGTCATAAAGTGAAACAAGATATTCACCCAATTTTCAAGAAGATAGAGCTTGAAGAGATAATTGAACTTGGATTAAAGTGGGGAAGTGAATCTATTAAAGAACTCCTAGAGAAGAATCCAAATCTTGATCCTTTGAAAAAGAAGAAAAAACATGCCCCTAAAAAAGAAGAACAAAAGAAGAAGGTAGAAAAAGTGACAAAAGAGTTAATTTCGTATAAAGAATTCCAAAAACTCGATTTAAGAGTTGGAACAATCAAGACGATAGAGCCGATAAAAGATGCAAATAAACTAGTAAAAATCATTGTTGACATTGGAACTGAAGAAAGGCAGATTGTCGCAGGCATTGCAGAACGATACAAACCAGAGGAATTAATTGGAAAACAAATTATTATCATTGTTAACCTAGAACCAGCTAAAATAAGAGGAGTTGAATCTAATGGCATGCTGTTAGCAGCAGATGCTGATCCAGAGATTTCAGTACTCATTCCTCTTAGAAAAGTTCCCGATGGCTCAAAAGTAAGATAAAAACACAATAATTACAAAGAAATCAACTAAATAAACAATGTAAAAGTTAATAGCTTTTACATTTTCCTTCTATTTAACTAATGAGAGTAGGATTAATGCGGCAATAACACCTCTTCTAGCTAATTCAATCTTAAAAGGATCCCTTTCAAGTACATCACATAAAGCTTTCCAGCGAACAACTGTTTCAAAACTTGCAGGATATTTACTTAAACAAAAAATCGCTGCAACAATCCCCTTATCTTTCTCCTCTCTAAATTGTCTTTGAGTTAGAAGATCGTAAAATGTTTTCCAACGGATAGCAGCATCTAATTCGGGAATTCTTCTAGCCATGTCGCTTCAACCTAATTTTTCTGGTTCTTTTTCTATCCTATTATTAATATTTAATTATTCAAAAAGTCTTTCGATGTAAGATTGTTTCATAAAGAAATACGAAGTTGAGTTAATAAATCTAATTTTAGGAGTAAAATCTTAAGAAATTCATTTCAGTTATTCCGAAAAGCTTTCAAATCAGTTTACATTTTGAAAATTACCTAGATAACAAAAGAATAATACTAGTATCTGAAATTATAGATAGAAATCTCAGAAGATGAAATAAATGGAACTCAGCGAAGACGATTTTTGGGCGAGATTAGCAATTGAAGCAGGTGAAATGAAGAAAGAACAACCGAACTTCACGCCAGTAAACGGTGATACTAGAGTATGGAGAGGATTCCTCATAGGAACAGGAATTTATTCCGGAGGAGTGTTCCAATTTGAATTACGATTACCAAGATCGTTTCCATTTAAACCACCAAAAGGGAAAGCCATAACGCCAATATGGCATCCAAATATTTTCAAAGAACGTATTTGTATTGGGATTTTAGGAAAAGATTGGACTCCTGCAAGTAATCTTGTAGATATAGTTGAGTCTCTAAGATTTTTGTTGTCAAATCCAAATCCGGATGATCCATTAAATACAACTGCAGCAAAGGAATTCAAAAATAATCGAAAAGAGTTCGAAAGAAAAGCGAAGCAGTATATTGAAAAGTACGCGACTTGG
>JAGMDP010000256.1 GCA_023128635.1 Candidatus Heimdallarchaeota archaeon
GAAAAAACGGAATAGCTAAAGTCTACGTTTGTGAAGGAAATCATTTTGGAGCTGCTGGTGTTTGGAGTGAAATGATTGCAGCTCAAGGAGATTTAATTGGTACAGTTACTTGCACAACTTCTGCTCTTGTGAAACCTATGGGTGATGATCCAAAAGGTTTAGATTATACTAAAGGAGCAGGAACTGAAGTAAGAATTGGAACAAACCCAATAGCTGTTTCTGTCCCACACAAAGATGGAATTATGACAGTTGATATGGCTTTAACCCGGATGGCTGCAAATTACTGTATTAAAGCTTACAAAACTGGAGATATGTTGACAATTCCAGAGTATGCTGCTGATAAGGATTATAAATCAACACTTGATCCAAAAGAATTCATAGTAAGGGAAGATAGTGGAGAGCAGCATCTAACCGGGAGTATATTTCCACTGGGTTCCACACAGGCAGGATACAAAGGAGATGCCTTACTAAGAATGATTGAGGTAGAACATTCAGTTTATGGCGGACCAATCCAGAAATTAACCGTTGGTGAAAAGGAGCAAAGAGTTTCTTTGGCTTTTCAAGCACAAGTAATTGATAGTCTATATACTGAAAAGGAAGCTCGAAATCGTGTTAAAAATCTCATGATTGATTATGAATCAAAGTATTTCGGTGAAGCAACAAGATGGCCGGGTGATCGATCAAAAGAAGCTTATGAATATGCAATGAAAGAAGGCATACCTTTCAGTGATGGGCAAATTGAAATGTTGAAACGAGCCGCAACACATGTAGGTTTAGACTTTAATGAAATGATATCATCAATCGGTAGAAAATCATACCCAACTGAAATTTTCAAAAAATAATCTTTATTCTTCATCCTTTTCTGCGAATCTTAGTCTTTCCTTCAATGAAGGTCTTTCTTCAGGATAATTAGAACGATAACTTGGTCTTTCTCCAGCAATTTTATTTAGAGCCCAATTAGCCCACTCACGGACTCGAGCGTTTTCATCTTGACATGCAACAGAAAGTTCTGGAATTGCAGGTATAGCCCGTTTCTCTAGTTCCCCAAGAATTACTGCAGCATGGCTTTTGAATTCCTTGCTGTTATCTCTCTTCATAATATCTATAAGAATAGGTAGTAACTGGCTGTCTCTGTTCCCCATTTCTCCTAAAGATAAAGCAGCCCATTTTCTGACTTCCCAATTTTTATCTTTGAGAGCCTTAGTTAATGCTTGTTTTATCTTCTTATCATCTTTCCCATGAGTCCCCAACATATAAGCTGCAACTGCACGCGACTTCTCGTCTCCAGATTTCAAATCCTTAAGGTATTGTTTGATTTCTTCTGGACTTACTTTGAGATCAGGTTTTTCAGTCAACCGAAACACCGCTAACAAATGTATTTAGTTTTAGTATCCAAAAAGCTTTCTCATAAAAATTGAGTTTCTCAAATCACACCGACAAAATAAATTGGTTTCTTACCAGATTTTCTTAGCTAAATTGATACTGGACTTTGAAGAGGATACAAATCAGAGTTCTCTCTTTCTCCATCAATTTCATAAATGGTATCTTCATTCCAAATCAAATCTGACCAAAAATTACCCTTAGATGAAATCTGATTATACCAAAAATTAAGATCATCAGTTTCCGATGTATCAGCTGCTTGAGCAGTACCAATTTCTGTGCCATCAAGATTATTATTTACAAAATTATTTTCATAAATTGTAACATTATAACCATCAACTAATTGAATACCATATTCAATACTAGACTCTATCCTATTGTGATGTATAGAACAATTCCATGTACCATAAATACGTATTCCACTCATTTGATTTTTAAGATAATTTGATGATATTTCCAAGTTAGCAATATTATATAGAAGAATACCTGTATCAGAATTGTTTTCAAAAATATTTCCAGAAATAAGATTGAGACATTTTTCTGGATGAAAATAAGTATAATGATCATTAAAGTAAATACCATTTAGATTATCAGTAAAAGAGTTATTAATAATCACAATATTATAATTGCCTCTATTCAAACTGATTCCATGATAGCTATTATTTCTTACAACATTGTTAAGAATATAGATATCTGATGATTGCCTGATATTGAGTCCATTTCCATTAATATTGTCTCCACAGTGATTTTTTTCAATAAGTACATTTGAGGATTCAACAACCTTAATACTTGCATCAAAACCAGTTCCATTGTTATTCGTTATTAATGTATAATCAGAGCCCCATAAAGATATTCCATTTCCCCCGTAATTATTACCTAAACACAAATTTTCTCTAATTATTATTCCAACGGAATTTATCACACTAATACAGCTTTCTGGAATATTATAATAATACCAATAATAATATCCTGAGTAAAGTGTACAGTTATTATTTTCAATTGAAGCTGTTCTTTGGTCAATACTGTTAAGATAGATACAACCATGAGAAGCAGCAAGTGTACAATTCTCAATCAAAAAATGCTTAGTAGTATCAAAAACAGCTATTGCCCACATTTTTGTTGTCTCAATAGTCAAGTTCTTTATTAGATAAGGATCGTCAGATGTTCCTGAGCCAGGCAAATTGTAACGCTTGGTAAAATCATCATCATTCTTAATGACCATTTCTCCATTATAATAATCTCTAGAACTATTACTCCATTGGGTCATATATTGTGCAATAGTGAATAAACCGATTGTTCCTATAACCAGAAATGGTAAGAGAATTTTCAAAGACTTACTAACTACCAGATTTACTACTCTCCCTTAGTCTTTGAAAAATCATGCGACCAATAACATAACTAATAATATAAACACCTACGGAACCCAGAACCCAAAATAAAAAGGGAAGAAGATCTCTACTGTTACCTCCCGAATTTGTAAAAATTCCATAAAAAAAGAGAAAAGTTGCACCGATATTTAATCCGAAATATACAACTCCAGTAACTAATGTTACAATGGTCCTTTGTTTTTTGCTTTGATCAGATAAACCATTTATTAAACCAGAAATCAATGAAGGAACAACAAAGAAAAGTACAAGAGTAGAAATAAGTTCTCCATCAAAAGAAAATGCAGAATCGTGATATCCCCAAGCGAAAATCCACCAAATGAACAAACCAAAGGGTAATGTACATAAAAATAAACAAATATTGATCCCTAGAGCTCCTGAATCTATACTAAATGTCTCTTCTTCTACAGCCATCTTTGCAACCTCTTCATCTTTCCCAATAAATCTATATAACAAACATTATTGATAAATAATCTCTCTTGAAAGTTTAGAAACTGTTCAGATAGAAGACTTTACTTATTTTCTTATTAATCCAAATTATTGCTGTTCATTTCCCTATCTTTTGTCAAGTTTTATTAGGATAATTCGAGTAGCTTAGGTGATGGAAATGACGAAATTAAGAAAAACCATTTTCTTGATGATAATTATTCTAACACCTATCATTTTTAATATTATTCCCACAACAGGAACTGAGGAGAAGATTCTTCCTAAAAGAAATATTGATTTCACATCATCACTACAATCAATTGAACTGGACGAAGAAGTATTACGACCTGATGATAATTTTGGGGATCAGCAGTTATTCTGGATTACTATGCCTGATTGGATGCAAGTGAGAGCCACTCTACTGGCAGAAGGCATTTATTGTTATATTTACATGGCAAATGAAACAATTGAATTACTTGGCGAAAATGAATCCATCACCAAATGCGAAGCTGTTCGGGATGCTTTTGATGCAGATATTTATCCAAGTGCAATTGAGGTTGCAGGACATCCAGATGGGTTATTAGGCGATTGTGATGGGGATCCAAAGGTCACAGTTTTCTTGGCTCCTTTAGTGAGGTACATGGGTAATGCATATCTAGGTTTCATTAACTTAGATCATGAAAACCCCAGCTTTCCCTATACTAACCTTAGGGAAATGGTTTTTTGTGATTCAGAGAAGAGTGTTTATGATACCATCTTTATTACAATTCACGAATTTAATCATTTAATTTGGTGTAATAACGATTGGAATGATTGTCAATTCCTTAGCGAAGGATTAGCCAATTATGCTATCGATTATGCAGGATATTATTCTTGGGTTACAGATGCAGTTACCAATTCTTTCACTTTTCATCCTGAAATTTCACTTTTATATTTCGTTCGAGAGTATGGTGAATTGTGGGATTCAAGTTATGGTCAAGCATACTTATTTGTTACTTATCTTGCAGAACGTTTTGGGAATGATTTTACTAAGCAATTAGTCTTTATCCCCGAAGATGGGGCAATTGGGATTGATAAGGCACTTGAGCATTTCGGTTATGATCTTACATTTAATGATATTTACCTTGATTGGATAACTGCTTGTGTACTTGATGATCCGAGCTTCGATGGGGGAATATATGGTTTTGAAACTGTTGATTATACTATACAAGCAGCTTCTTCTGTTCTCTTTGATTTTCCGAGAACAAGAACACATTACTATTATGGTTTTGATGTAAAGAGAATGTATCTTCCTCGAGATAATTTTACACTCGTTATTGATAACCCATACCCCTATGCACTCGGTGTGTCCATAGTTCTTGAGAATGAAAGTGGCATCCAAGTTATTAAAGAGATTTATCGAGAAAATTCAGATGAGTACAGAATTTATGTTGAAGGCACGAATTTACAAAACATCTATGTTATCACTAGTTTAATGTCTGAGGATTCACCTATTGAATATGGTTCTGTTATGTCTATGGATGAACTCATTTCCGAAGAACTGAATTACAACTTTTTCGAAGGTAATGTAGTTAGCAATGTATCAGCAAAAATCGTTTATTCATTTCTTTTCTGCATACCAATTACTCTGCTTTTAATTAGAAAGAAGAAACGAAGAATATTGCAAAATAAAAAAGAGGAATTATGAGAAGATGTCAATATATGAAATAAAAGAATATGAGTCTGGAATCGAAGAAGAACTAGTTAAAGTGGGAACAGAAGTAGCATCAAAATGGGTTTGGCCTTACCAACATTCTCTCGAGGGCTTCAAGAATATCATTTCAAAACCAGATTTTGACCCTGAGTTGTTACTTTCATGTATCAAAGATGGAGAAATTGTAGGTTATGTATTGGCTAGAATTGGAGAAGATTCACTAATCAGACCTGATTTGAAAGAAGATTGTGTTTATGCAAGAATATTGTATCCAAGAGTTTTACCTGGACATGAGAAAGCTACTGATCTATTAATGGAAAGGATAATTGAAGCTCTAAAGAAGAAAGGCGTGGAATTAGTTCGAACTCGAGTATCCTCAATGAGAGAAGGAAGTCTTCACTATATTGAGAAATGGGGTTTCAAACAAAATAAAACCTATCCAGTTGGTTACAAACTCTACTACAATTATGAGCTAAGCAAAGGGAAAATTGAACGAACAACAAAAGATGTACTGGAATTTGAAAAAGAAAGAGATTTAAAAGAATGCATCAATTGGGTTGCTGACTTTTTTGTTGTTTCTGAAAAGCAAGCAGAGAAATATATTCTTGACATTAGTTCAAGAGAGGATTTAGTTAGTCATCTTGTTATTCATGAAGATGATAAATTAGCTGGGTATTGCTATGCCTGTCCAAACTCGGTTAATGCTAAAATCATAGCTTCGTTTTACATAGATGCAATAAATGAGGATTATTTTGATCAGTTAATTATACAGACAATTAATGCAAGTATTGAGAGAAATGCAAACTACTTCCTAATCGATTTAGTTTATGGTGTGCTAAAATACGAGGATACCGTAAAATCTCTCGGATTATCTAAAGTTACTACTTGGGGTGTTTTTGAAAAATCACTTTGAATGGAAAAAAACACACAAAGTCCTACTTCGAAACTCTTTTTGTTAGGAATGATTTACTATATGAAAAAAACACATGTGGTAATCATGAATCTCGAATGCTATTTTATAGATGATGAAGGAGAAGAAACACTTGCAAAATTAGAAGAAGTGAGAATAACAACTGATTCTTTGGCAGTTATCATCTCTCACACTCATCGTCAAATCTTTGTCTTTAAAGGAACTGAAACATCGATACGACAAAAATTCGCAGGAGCAAGAAGTGCTTCAATGAAAAGATTAAATCAAGGTTACAAAATACAACACATTGAGCAAGAATTTGGGATTGATGATTCCTTCAAACCAATTTTAGAATTCCTTGGTGGAATTAAAACCCAAATAGTTGACTATGTTAAAATCCCCAGAAATATCCCTCGTAAATATACAAAAACAGTTGAAACAATGATGGCTTTAGAACCATTAGAGGAAGCAACTTGTGAGTATCTTCTAGCGGTTAGCAATTGTTTTGAGATTAAAGGATTTAGTAAAAATGATTTAAGGAAAGGGAAGTTTGAATTAAAAGAAACAAAAGGTGTTCCGGAGAAGATATTTCCTTTTGATAAATACATTCCTAGACTTCTAATATCTGAAAACAAAATAGTAGGAATTGAATTTTGGAAAAAAACATCATAAGTTATTTGAGACATCCTTACTTCTATTTTTATTTCTGAGATTCTTTACCTCTTTTTGCAGCATTTAATAAACTATGAAGGTTATCAGATTCAGGATAAAATTCTAAGGCTTTCTGTGTGCATTCTATTGATTTGTCAAATTCTTCCCTTTCACGATGAGCGTTACAAAGATTATATAGAACATCTATTTCATCTGGATTGAGTTCCAGTGCTTTTTGCCAGTATTTATAGGCAGAGTCAAAATCACCTTTTCCCGTATAGTAAGTATTTCCAAGATTATACCAGGCATCCAAATACTCAGGATCTAGTTCTACAGCTTTATGTAAGCATTCAATTGCTTCATCGAAGCGGTCCTCTTGCCAGTAATCCAATCCTATTTGAAAGAGGTTTTTAGCTTCTGCGATTTTATCTTTCTTAGTCATTCTAATTAACCAACTTGTCAAGAATCTATTTTTATTAAATAAACTATGGAACTAATAAATCATTTTAATTGAAAAAAATAGTTCATTCAGTGTTTTTTTCCGAAAATATATTTAAATCTGAAAACCTATTGAAACGAAATTTAGCATTCTTAATAGGTAAGATAACAGGAGATAAGATTAATGGAAGCTAATATTTCACTTGAGACGACAAGCAAGCCTATAAAAAAAAGCAGAAGATTTGCTACACTCGATTTTGCACGAGGGGCAGCTATTTTTTTAATGATCGGTCTTCACACCTTAGCTTTGGTTCTAAATATTGATGATTTACTTGCGGTTATTGAAGATCTAGCTTTAGTGAATCTAATTATGTTAATAATCATACCTTTTTATGGGGGATTGGCTGGATTCTTCCTTCTCGTTTCATCAGCTAGCAATATGGTAAGCATGTACAGAGACCTTGAGCGGGGCAATTCAATCAGAGGGATTGTTTTCAAACAAGTTTTTGGAGGATTTCTCTTATTGATTTTCGCTATGCTTTGCGAAGGATTAATTGGCTATCATGGAGCTTTTGGCAATTTCTTTCTAAACCTAAATGACATACCAGGATTCTTCCAATACAACCCCATACTAAATTACGAGAATTGGGCTGGTGGTGTTACATATAATTGGCAAGTGCTACTTTTCCGAATGAACCATTTTGAAACAATTCACACGATAGCCTGGTGCATAATTCTTAATGGAATGGTTCAAGGATTACTTTCTCTTAAGAAAAATTGGCAGAATAGAAGACGCATGATAATTTCTTATATAGTATTAGCTGTGGTTGTAGTAGGACTTACTCAACCTATTTGGGATATAGTTAGTTTATATGGTCCAGGTTATCCATTTGGAACTATACCGGAAACGGGGAATGTCTTATTTACGCCTGTGCTGGGAGAAGACAAGTGGTGGCGATTTATTGCTGCACCATTTCTTAGTGCACTAGCAGCTCCTATGGAACCCATTTTCCCCTATCTTGCTATATCATTCATTGGTAGCATTATTGGAATAGAGATAACAAAACCTCGAGAGAAATTAAATAAAAAATTCCCAAGAAACATGTTTCTTGTTGGTGCAGTCATGTTTGTTGTAGGTTTAATTGGTGTCGTCGTGATTATCCTTGGGATTATGAATGTGACTGATTTTGATACGGCCATCGGAATCTATCAATTGATTCCCTATCACCGGCATTATTCTCCTAGTTATGCAAATTATATACCACCATTTGCTTGGGTTGCACAATTCCTCTGCGTGAACGGTTTTGCTATAATGCTGGTCATGTTTCTATTCAGATTGATAGAATATCGAGGTAGAAGCAAAGCATTCTCAGATAGGACAAAGACTGTGAGAAGATTTGGTACCGTTGCTTTTTCAAATTATAATAATCAATGGATCTTCTACATCATGTTCTTCTTTTTGTCGTCTACAATTTTCTTCACGCCTTATGCTAAATTTTACTGGGCAGGAACGTTTCTAGTTATAATCGTAACGTTAGCTGTTTTCACTCTCTTGTTAATTGGCTGGGAAAAAATCAAGTACACTGGCTCTCTGGAATGGTTTATCAGAACGGTAACGAATAACATCGTTCCTGCTCGTAAGAAGAGATTTGATCCCTCTGTTAAGTGGTGGCAGAAAGGACAAGTTGATGTTGAAGGAGCATTCTACAATCCTGTATGGATTGATTTAGCTAATCCGGAAGAAGAGAAAGCAAAAGATGAACAGCAATTCCTGGAAAAACAAAGTGAGTCAAAGCTTGCACTAATCTTGTCAATCGTTGGGTTAGTGACTATAATTCTTAATGCTGCAAGTATTTTCGGTTTATTTGTATCTTTGCGAGCACGAAAACTTGAAGGAAAGAATAGAAAGAATACTAGAGCACTCATCATCTCTATTGTTGGATGCGTTTTATTCGCTGCGTTCTATATAGTCTGCTTTAGCATAAAAATAGGTGTACTGGGTATTTTCTAACCTATTTTTTGTTTTCTTTTTTTTCTATTCTGTAGCATAGGTATTTCTAATAGTTTTTTGCTTTAAACTATAAATAAACTCTAACTTGTTTTAGGATTGTTTAGAAAATAATTATATATGTCAATTTTTTTTCTTCAAAATGAATGTAATTAAGTGAATGAGGAGATAATTAATGGCATCGATTGAAGATTATATTGTAGAACAATTCACATTAACAGATTCAGAAATACCAAGTCTAGTAAAATTATTAACAAGTGCTTTCCAAGAGGATGAAGCTGCAGAAAAGGAAGGAGCGAGTATTGATCTTTTAGAGGATAATTTCGAACTTATTTTTGGTGTCCCCTCTATTGATAAAGAGATGTTTGTACGAACAAGACATAAGGAAACTAATGAAATCGTCGGATTCTTAGGTTCAATAAAACAGAAATTATCCATTGAAGGTAAAATCCTTACTATTTCTCTTCCTTGCTGGCTTTCCGTGCACAGAGCACATCGTAGGAAAGGTATAGGAAAAGCAATGGGTCGAAAAATGCTGGAT
This sequence comes from Candidatus Heimdallarchaeota archaeon, assembly GCA_023128635.1. The sequence continues at coordinate 9,433 of JAGMDP010000256.1, forward strand.
ATGGTTATAGAAGGGGGTTATGATGCCGCTGTCACTTTTCATGATGCAAGTCAAAAAGGTTTGGAAACTTCAAAAGCAGTTTCTCGAGATTCTGGAAAACCTCTTGAGCTCTTAACGTTTATGAAGAGATTCATCATTCGACCACTTCATGTAGAAGATGCTTCTGCTGTTATCAAACTTCCATGGATAGTAAAAGCATATGTAAAAACTAAAGAAGGCGTAGGAAAAATCAAAAGCTCTCGAGTGCGCCTCCTCAAGCCTGAAGATATCGATCAAATATGTAAATTAACAACTGATTTATCAAACAGAACTCAAATTGCTGTGGTTCAAGAATATGAAGATATTAAATGGAAGCTAAGTAATCCAAGAGTTCTTTGCGTTGTGCATGAAAACGAGCAGGGACAGGTTGATGGATTCATTAATGCTTGGGAATTCTTATTGGCAGGATTTGGGAAAGCAGTAAAGTTTGGTTGGATGGACACAGTTCATACGTATAACTTGACTCAGAAAGAGGTAATCTCATTAGCTAATCTTTTGAGTAGCGAAGCCAGAAAACTAGGTTGGAAAGGCATTCAATCACCTTTCATCCCGTATTTCGATGCTAAACCATTCAAGAAAGCTAACTTCATCTTGTTCCCGAAGAAAATCAGAATGTACATCTTTAACCTTACAAATTTCACCCTACCTAAGAAAGTCAAATCAATCTATTTTGAATGGCGATGAGTTTAGGAAAAGAGAATTCATGTAGAATAGTCCATTTACTTCGAAAATCTGTGAATTGTCAAGGCAACAAACTTTATGTTTTAAAAATCTCTTTTGGATATTATCAAGAAAATTCATTGAATTGATAATTAAAAAGTGATTAAAATGAATATTTGTCCTTATAATGATGGTGACTTAGTGACATTGTCTCATAAGTATGAAATACTGAGTTGTCATTCGCAAACTGAAACTTATTGGATCTTTGATGCGGTAAATTCCGAAACAAAACAGAAAGTTGTGATTAAAATTTTTATACCTGAAGGATTTGCTAGCGTTGATGAAACGAGAAATGCTTGGATAAGCGAGATTGAGAAATTACAGACTCAAGCTGAATATCAAGGCTTACCTATTGATTACGTTGAATCAGAAGAGAAATCAGGAATGGGTTTAATTCAGTTCATTATCGTTTTTAGTTATATTAAAGA
>JAGMDP010000257.1 GCA_023128635.1 Candidatus Heimdallarchaeota archaeon
TCCTTTGCTTTTCGAGGAACCAGAGCTATGGCTTCTTCCGCACATCCTGATACACAGACGCCACAACCAATACAGCTTTCATCAATAATACATAAGCCATTGTTAACTTCTAATAATTTGAGTTGACAACGATCAACACACGCTCCACAACCGGAGCAAGCGGACTCATCAAGACTTAAAATGTAATCAGATTTTACAAAAGCATTAGGTCTTCCAAATTCGTTTACAGCTCGAAAAACATTACAACAACAAACACAGCAGTTGCAAATATATGGGTGACCCGAAGCAACATTCATGGAAGTATGAATTAGTCCTGCATCTTGTGCTTCTTTAAGATAATCAAGAGCTTCTTGCATTGTAATTGGTTTTGTGGTATTACTGAAATCAAAGGCATTTTCTTCATTCCAAGTTTCTATGCAGACACTTATGGGATACTCACAGCGATTATCAATTAGTCCTTGGTGTACTCGACAAGTGCATTTTCTAATACCCCAACTTTTTGCATTGAGAATTATTGTTGCAGCTTCACTATGAGGATGAACTTTGAGGTCTGTTTTGATGGCTTGCTTCACCGGAATGACTCGAAAAATAGGAGGATCCGAAGTAAAAACTATGTCACCACGACTTTTCTTGAAATAATCTTCCATTAAAAGAACTAGTTCCTTGTTGTTACGATTAATCTGGTCTTCATAAATACCAGGAACAAAAGGTAGAAGAGCATAATGCTTTCCTTTCTTGTTTCTAAAGACTCGAACTTGACCTTTTTTAAACATTGCATCAAGTTTTTCTGTGAGTTCACAGGCAGGCATCTTCAATCGCTTTGATAGCTTCTTTATGGTCTCACCTGGGAGTTTTAATCTACTAGCTAATAATGCTTCTTCTGGTTTGAAGATCCATTTGAGGACTTTTAAATGAGTCCCGTCTTCAACGGCTGGGAATCCATTTGGAACCAAGTTCAATGTTTCTGCTAAAATGACATACGGATCATTGCTTCTTTTGCTAACTTTAGCCATTGATTTTAACACCTAAGTCAAAGTTCAGAAATATAAATTCTAATTAGAAACCAAGTTTATACTCAGAAATATATATCTAATGTTAGCAACTTTTGGAACATTATAACTCTTGTTATAATGAATGCTTTTGATGTAATCATGTTTGAAATCCTTGCTGATCGAAGTATTCATGAAATTCTCTTACAATTTCTCCATCAAATTTGACTACTATACAAATTGGGAATTGAAAAGATTTATTTGTCGCAGCAAATGTTCCTGAGACAGATCCTTCAGCACATACCCAATTATCTTGACCGAAAACATTCGCAAATTCAAATTGAGCATCAGGAATTCCTTTAATAAATTCCTCATAACCTTCACGAATAACTTTACGACCTGTAAATCTTTGTTTACGAGCTGCAACATAATCAATAGTTTCTTCGTCAAAGAACTCGGTCCAACCATCCATATCTCTATCATTTAATGCTTTGTATATTTTTCG
>JAGMDP010000258.1 GCA_023128635.1 Candidatus Heimdallarchaeota archaeon
CAAGATAATTCGATTGTGAATTGTATCAACCATTAATCGCCAATAAAATTTTGAGACTTGAGTTAATTGTTCCTTTGATCGTTTGAAAATCCCACCCTTCTTTATTTTATCTCCAACAACACCGACAATGTAAGCAAATTCGGCTTCAAGAGGAACAATCTCATCCTTCGGATTCATAATAAATGGAATAACATTTTCTTTTTGTATACTCATCAATGCCACCAAAACAACTACTTAATATTTTTCGATTTTGTAATTCTTAATAACTACAAAATACTGATTTTCCTTTAAATATATGATTCTTTGTTAATGAGCAATTAGAATTAGTTAAAAAATATTCGTCTCCTATTTCTTACGACGACGTTTAGTTTTTTTTGAGTTCTGAGTTTCTAGTTCTAAAAAGGATTCTTCATCCTTATGATAATCACAATTTACTTCGTATAAGCTTCTCAATTTCTTTAATTGATAATCGATGTCCTCACGTTTTCGTGCACCAACTAAATTCACAAAGTTACCATCATGAATTGAATAGAGTATTGCTAGAGCACGCAAATTATCAAAATGAATGAAATTAGAAAAACCTTGATCTTCTTCAATAACACACAATTTACGATAATGCTTACATCCTTTTTCACAATCAAGACAAGAGGAAATGAAAGCTTTCACTTGATTTCTATAGAAATCAATATCAAAAGTGAATCCATCTTTTATAATCGTAACTATACCATTTTCTCGAAGATCATACCCTAATCGTTTTACCAAAGTTTGTGCTTTGTCAAACGATTTCTTGTTATACAGTTTGAAGACATTTGAAGGTTTAATTAATTGAGGTGAGAAAGTCTGATATTCACCAGAAAGAATATCTTGGGTGATTTTCATTCCTATCTCACTAAAAACTGCTGAAATCGTTTGTAATTCATTGATTGTTTTAAAGTATATTGGACTTCGATGTTCCTCATCAGGAATGGAATCCGGAAGTATGTTTTCGGAATTTTCAATATTATTTCCAACATTAAGTATTGTTGTTGGAACACCCTGAGGTGTTAGAGAATACAAATTGGAAATGTTTTCATTTTCTTCTTGATCTCTACATAGAATTATAGAATGGGATGAACCCGAGTAATAAGCCATTCTGAATTGATTAAAACGAGGATTATCATTAATAATCCAAATAGACATACACAGTTTACCAAGAGGAGTTTCTAATCGGAAAATAAGAGGATACATACCGATAGTATTCAAGCAATTAGTACTAACTGTGGATTCTGAAAAAGCTTTGAGGTTTTCTGCTAAATCAACAGCATCTTGAGTAAACAAAAGTACCTTACTAAGGTAGATATTCTCATCAGAAGTATTATTTTGTAAACTCACATTTCTCCTTGAATTCACTCAAAGACCCTCATTCTGCCTATTACTAATTATCAACAGTCCCTTGTCATGGTGTTAATGATTATTCTATAATAAAGTTTTTTCTCATAAAAGTTTTTACCTATCTTATTGATTTCTATTGACCAATGA
>JAGMDP010000259.1 GCA_023128635.1 Candidatus Heimdallarchaeota archaeon
TGATGAGAATTATTGTATAGAAGTTGATGGGATAATAACAGCCAATACAAGATTGATATCCTTTGATCAAAATGTCAGAGGAAAAATAATGAAAATGGGGGGAATAGCAATGGTAGTTACTGATCCATTGTATAGGAGAAGAGGATATATTCGTAAAATAATGAATTTCCTAATAGATAAAATGGGAAAAGAAAACTTCGCTGTTTCTAACTTGTATCCATTTAAAGACTCATTCTATGCTGCTTATGGTTATGTAAACGCAAACCCGCATGTAACCATTAAATTTAATCCCAAATTTATGGTTCGCTGGAAAAAATTACCTAAAGGTTATACTGTAGAAAGATTGAGCCCAAGCGATGGTTTCAAACACTACAAAGAGATTTACAACACAAGAATCAAGGATGTGCATGGGGGTATAGTTAGAAATGACAAGAGATGGAAATTGTGGGAAGAGAAATGGCCTGGATGGTTTGTTGTAGCATTTAATTCAAAAGGAAAAGCAGAAGGCATTATGAGATATTCCACCAAAGGTTTTATGGAAGGATTTTCTTGGTCTGAACCCGGGAAATTACGAATAAATGATATTAAGTTCTTAACACCTCAAGCTCGTCAATCGCTTTACCATTACTTATACCTGTATGCTGATCAAGTTGTTGAGGTAACAATGCCAGTAGTTCCCTATGAATCAGAGCTTTATTCATGGTTGCATGGTCACTATATGACTGAACTTAAGGCAGAAAATATCTGGATGGCAAGAATCATTAATGTGAAATTAACTCTTGATGATCTTCCAGTAGTATCAGATGGTGAAATTACAGTTAAAATTTCTGATGATCATTGTCCCCAAAATAACCAAACCTACAAGATCACTAGTCAAAAAGGAAAATTAAGTGTGCAAGAATTAGGAGAAAAGTCAAGCAAACTTGAGATGACACAGGAAGGATTAGCTGCTTTAGTATATGGACTTTTAAGATCAGACGACTTGGAATCCTTTAACTGGATAAAAAATGCAACTGAAGAAGAGAAAGTACTTCTTGATGCATGGTTCCCAAAACTACCTCCAATACTCTCTGAAGGTTTCTAGATTAATTGAGGGAGTACTTTGACTGGTAAATGGAGAAAACCATCAGAGGATTTGATGGACCTTCTTACTACACTATTGGAACCCTACAATTGTACCAGTAGAAAGATGTTTGGTAGTTTGACTTATTTCGTAAACAATAATATGCTTACAGGTGTCCATGAAGACATCATCTTTCTTCGACTATCAGAAAAGGATAGGGAGAAGATTAAGAAAGAATTTCCAAGTGTAAATCAATTCGAGCCACTTGAAGGAAAAAAAATGAGAGAGTATGTTGTTTTAGATGAAGAAATCTATAGAGACATACCAACACTAGAAAAATGGCTAGAAAAAGCAGTAAGCTTTGTTTCTTCATTACCTCCAAAGATTCCAAAGCAAAAGAAAAAGTAATTGTTATAAATAACCAGAACACAATTCCAACAGCAAAAAGTCCTGGTGATAACAATTAAATCAAATCCTAATTCTCTGATTACAAATTTGTATTGTACAAGTTGTGGAAAAGAATTCTCATCTGAAGAAGTTCATACTGTCTGTGATAAGTGTGGAAAAGTCATATATGCGAAATATGATCTCGAGACAGCAAAAGAATCCATATCAAAAGAATCAATTCAAGCTCGTCAAGTATACAATATTTGGCGGTGGCATGAAATCATGCCTGTAAAAGAAGAGAAATATAGAATTTCTTTAGGAGAAGGATGGACCCCCATCATTCAATTACATAATTATGGGAAGCAATTAGCAATTGATAATTTGTATATTAAAGATGAAGGTTTGAACCCAACGGGATCTTTTAAGGCTAGAGGACTATGTGCAGCGGTTGCGAAAGCGTTTGAATTTGGATTAACAGATTTTGTAATGCCAACTGCAGGAAATGCCGGAGCTGCATTGACAGCTTATACTGCGCACATTGGTGGAAAAGCTCATGTCTTTCTTCCGAAAGATGCTCCCAAGTTCATCATAAAAGAAATCGAGGTTATGGGAGCTGAAATAGAATTTGTTGAGGGACTCATAAGTGATGCAGGAGCTAGAGCAAAAGTAGAAGGCAAAAAGCATGGGTGGTTTAATATGTCAACTCTTAAGGAACCATACCGTGTTGAAGGAAAGAAAACAATGGGTTTAGAACTTGCTGAACAATTTAATTGGACGCTTCCAGATATGATCATTTATCCAACTGGTGGAGGAACCGGAATTGTTGGTATGTGGAAAGCATTTGATGAAATGGAACAAATGGGAATAATAGATAGTAAAAGACCAAAAATGGTGACTGTACAACCAACTGGTTGCCAACCAATAGTACGGGCATTTCATCAAGGAGATAAATTTGCCGAACCATGGAAAGATGCACACTCATTTGCTGCGGGAATTAGAGTTCCTGGAGCAATAGCCGATTATCTCATCTTGAATACCTTGAGAGAATCAAAAGGCAGTGCAATAGCTGTTGAAGATTCCGAAATTAGAGATGCTATGTATAAGATGGCAAAAACAGAAGGAACCATGGTTGCACCAGAAGCAGCAGCAACAGTCGCAGCTGCTGAAAGACTAAGAGAATCGAATTTTATAGATCAGAAGGACAAAGTCGTTTTATTCATCACAGGATCAGGATTAACAACACCTTATGATTGGTAAATACTGATACATATAAATTGACGAAAATATTAAAGGGAGAAATACCATAAGTCAAAAGGTATATTTGAATTAAATGGTGAAAAAAATGGAAGAACCTACTTGTCCAAATTGTGGAAAATCAGATTATTTCAGATACAGACAAATAAAACATACGAGTCAAAAAATGCCAAGAGATTTAGTGGCTATGGTTTTTTGTACAAATTGTGGAACCATTATTGGCATTGGTGCTGGACGATAAAAAATATTAGAAGTGGAATTACATCTTTCCACTTTTCTATAATTTTTTCAATAATAATAAATTTGATGTGTGAAAATGATTTCTGAAGATAGAATCCATCTAATCTTTGAAAAAATAGGACAATCTGTTCAGAGTTCTTCTTTTCTAGGAAAGGGCGAAGCTTCAACCGTATTAAAAGTCAGTACTGATAAAGGCACCTATGCTCTTAAGACTGCGTTATATCCTGAACGTAAGGAAAAAATTCTGAAAGAAGCCCAATTTCGAGCTTTCTTCTTAAAAAATGGAGTATCTTGTGTTCCTCGACCTGTGTATACAGATACTGAGATCTTTCCAAATGGAGCAGTTATTTACGAATATGCAGAGGGAAGTAAACCAGAAGTTATCAACATCAGTAATCTCAAGCAATTTGCTCGAATTATAAGCGAAATTCATAGGATTGATTATGAGATAGTAGATGATGGATTTAGCCAAGTACAGAAATTATGGCAATTTCTTGACAAGACAACGAGGAAGATTATGACCAACCATTCACATCTAATGAATTCTTCAATTGAATTAGCTTTTGAAAAAGCACTAAAAGAGTTCGACCAGAAGATAAAGGAAAAAAGAGATGTGAATACGATTGGGATGAATGCTCAATTACATGGTGATTTAAGCGATAATTTTGTGATTGATGAACAAGACAAAATATGGTTGATAGATTGGGAAAACTCAGAATATGGAGATGTTGCAGAAGAATTATGTTGGTTTCTGTATATCAATAAAATACAACCAGATGATAGATTAACATTCTATCAAGAATACAAAAAATGGTTCATTCCAGCACAAAAAATCAAGTTTGAAGAAATAGAGGAGTTTTACTACGCTGCAACACCCGTGTTCAATATTTGTTGGGGAATAAATCAATTGGATACGAACATAAAGGAGAATTTAGAACCAGAACGTAAACTACGAGATCTAGCACAATCAGCTAAGAATTGGAAATCTTTTTACTCAGATACAGCAACATCCTTGATTATTAAAGGAATTAATACATTAAAAGAAGCATTAGACTGAGATAATGCGTTTGAGAAGCTAAGAAAAAAAAACAAAGGATTAAAAATCCCGAAAACAGATGTTACCTATGGTCGAGTTGAATTCTACACTCAATATAAAGATTTTCGGATGGATTATCTTCGTTTTCAATGTGACAGTAGGGATAACAAATTTTCTTTATTTAATTATACAATCATCTGGGGCATATTTCGGAAATACGGTTGGAATTTTCATCATTAGCAATCTTTCAGTCACAATGATCTATTCGCTCATTTTAAGCCACCAATTAAGAACAACTATGAAACAAGGAAATCGATTAAATCTCTTATGTTATGGTTATTTTGGAGGAGTAATTTTGGTCATGATTTTTACTTTTTTGGCTGTTTTCATTGGCTTTAATGATGTA
>JAGMDP010000026.1 GCA_023128635.1 Candidatus Heimdallarchaeota archaeon
TGAAGGATCCACCTACACTAACTTGACCGACCTTGGAATCTGATTCTAATTTGACAGAACCACCAACATCAATTGATTCTACTTCTACATCGCTTTCCGCTTTAAAGGATCCACCAATTTTAACAGAACCAATTTTACCACCGTTAACTCTGCCTGTACCACCAACTCTTAGGGATTCTAGTTCTGTTTCTCCTTCTAATGTAACAGAACCGCCTACAGAAATTGTACCAATATTGCTGTCACCCTCTACTTTTAGAGTGCCACCAACTTGAATTGTTTCAATTGCAGTGTTACCATGTAATTTAACAGAGCCACCAACTTTAACATCATCACTTTGAATTTCTTCTGTGACCTCAAGAGTACCGCCAACACCAACTTCTGGACAGATTAAGGACCCTTCGACAATAAGACGTTTATCAATTTTGACATACTTGGCAACTTTCAAGTCGCCCTCAATTTCAAGACCACCTCGTTTGCACCTGATGCTAGCAACTTCTAAGTTGCCTTCAACTTCAAAACTGCCTCTGCTAACGATTGATCCCTTAACAACAATAGTTCCCTTTTTGGCTACAAGAGTTACACCATCACCAAGCTCAAGATTATTGTTCACTGTATCTAGCTCAATTGTTTTTCCGGATTCGATTTTTTCCACGGACATTTTTTAATCACCTTTTTTTTTAGAAAAATGAAATCAGGAGCGACCGTTTATGAGCAACATGTTCATTCGTGTTCGCTCGATTTCCTTTTTGATTTGTTTCTTTATTTTTTGTTTTTCATGCATTTTTTTCTTACTCCATGAGTTTTGTTCTTATGTTTACTACACTATTCTTATTTAAAAGGCAGATTCACATTTTTAGAACTCATGTCGAGGTCACAAGTTGTGACTATCGCACACTAAGTATATGCCCTTTTTTCCGAGAAAAACAATTAATTTAGAAAAACTAAACTAGAATTTCAAGGCTTCCAAAGCCAATTCAATATAATTTGAGTCAATTTCAAATCCAACGTAAATGCATCCTAGTTTTTTTGCAGCAAGAGCCGTTGTTCCAACACCCATAAAGGGATCAAGTATAATGAGTGGGTTACTTTTAGTTAAACCATGCAATTTAATACACATTTCAGGAAGTTGAACAGGAAACATTGCTGGATGTTTTTTCTTCTCTTGCACAGTTTTATATGGAATAAACCATTGGTTACCTCTTCCTCTTAAATCCTTTTGAGCCTTTTTCCATCGACCAATATTGCTCTTATCTGCATATGGAACCCCAACAGCTAATTTATCGACTTCAACATCTCCCTGTTTTGTGAAATGGAAAATGTATTCATGGGAATTATTTAGATAGCGTTGAGAATTCACAGGTTTATAGTGGCCAATATTGATATCTTTTTCTGGAATAGCAATGGATTTTACCCAATGAATGGTATTTTGCAATTTGAAATGTTGTGCAATCTTTTGAGCAACCGTAAGTGAACGTAATTCATCTGAAGGACGATCTCCGATGTTAAAGAAGAACGATCCATCATTTTTTAGAACTCGAGAGCATCCTTGAGCTATACTATCTAACCAATCAAGGTATTCGTTGAAAGGACGATTGTCATCATAGCTAGTGTAATTAATATTGATATTATAAGGAGGAGAAGTTACAATGACATCTATGGATTTAGCTGGGAGAATTTCATTCATACCTTTAATACAATCCATTTGATAGATTTTGTTTAGCCAATTATCTGTCATTGTCAATCAAAAATATGCGTTTACCGATTTAATAAGATTTATTTTATCCAAATTTAGTACATGTTTAAGGAAATGGCAGAACATTACTGCAATCTCTATCATTAAATACCCTCGTTTATACTAAGAGTTGGGTCTTAATTAAGGAAGGAATTAAAAAATGGACGAAATCTTTCTACACTGTGATTCTCCCTGCTTTAGTTGTCCATCTCTTGATAGAATGATAAAAGTAAGCCGTTTTAGTGAAAGAAAACTTAGTGATTCTTATTATTGCGATTACTGCGATGTTTATTCGTTATGTAAATTGGGTCTCGCGTATAGTAAATTTAGAGGCGGAGATTTACGACCTACTTGTACAAAATGTGGTCGCTTCGTCGATAAAATTGTACTTAGCTATATAGAAGGTCAAGGAATCAAGCCTTTTACAAAAAATAGTTTGTTGTTTATTAGAAAACCAAATGGCGAAAAGTATGATATAATACAAACCGTCAAAGGATCATATTTCCAAGATTTATCAGAAGTTCTTCTCTATATCTTGTATGCTCTCGGACCAGAAACATATAACATTGTTAATTATGATACTATGACCAAAAACTATAACTCAATTTTTGCCGGTGAGATTGAGGTCCAAAAAGTAGCCATAAAAAGTGATACTCCAACTACAATAAGTCCCCAAATCACTTTCGATTAATTCTTAACTTTTCTCCCACTCATGGAGACATTCTTTGCATCTAAATCTTCTAAGTATTGCAAAATTGGTTGATGTACTGCCACTGCATGTTAGAATATCATAAGAACCTCTTTGAGTTTCCATAACAAAAATATCTTTGTTTTTACATTTTGGACATTTCATCTTAATATCCGCACCAATTCAGTAACCCTCATGTGATTTCACCTTAAAAATAATTGCTATTATTATGGTAATGCGATATATTGGGGAAAAAAGAGAAGAGAAAAAAAAGAATTATTCCTCGACCATTGCACCACAATTAGCGCAATATTGTGCCGAGTTTTCGATACTATTTCCACAATATTTGCAAAACGTTTTACTTTGTTTTGCAGCTTGTTGCTCTGGTTTAGCTGGACGATAATGTGGGTCACTCTCTGGAATATAATCTGGATCAGCTGAACTCGAAGTATAATGTCTTGTTCCTGCATCAGAAGAGATTCTTGAGCTTCTAAAAACGAGGACTCTAATTGTACTCGTTACTGCAAAGAATAAGGAAAATGCAATTATTATCCACACCCAAGTCTCATTATCCCACCAGTCAGCAATCAAATCTCCGACAATATAGAAGAAAAAGAACATAAAGAAAAATGTGCTCCAAGAGCTCCAAAGTCTTCTAAATGTTCGCCGACGACGATATATGTTTTCATTCACAAGGTTTCACCATAATCTAAGTAGTTTTGATTCAATCGATTATTTTAAGCTAATCAAAAAACTCAATATTCTTTCTCGGTATAGATACTAAAAATGAAATAAAAAGAAAAATGTTTAGAATTGCTCCCAAGCTTTGTGAACCATTTTACTAGTTTTTTCAATAATTGGATCCATAGCTTCTGCAGATGCAAGACCAATTTCCTTAGCAATTTTCATAATAGAAACATGAGACACAAAGATCTTATTATCCTCTTCATAAACTACAAAACTACAGGGGAAAACTAGTCCTACGTTAAAAGATGCTTCTAAACCCATTTTTGCTAGTATTGGGTTACATGCAAGAATGGTTGTATATCTTGGATGATCTGTAATTTTTAATTTCTTCTTTAAAATCCCATCAATAGATTTTGTGAGCATTACTGAGAATCCTTCTTGTTCACATATTTTTGTAATGTGTTCGACTGCAGCATCAAATTCCTTTGTAAGTTCTTTTTTCAAAATATCGATCAATTAATATCACCTATTTCTTTAGTACTTCTATTCGTTAAAAAGTAACATGTTTCTATTTCTAAAGTAAATACTGTTAGAAATCGTAAAAAATAATGTATCCAACTTTTCAGATAAATTTAATTACTTGGATTTAAATATCTCAAATAATTCTTGGAAATTTAAAATATGTTGTTGAATAAAATAGGAACGCATTAAAATGTCTAAAGGGAAAATTGTAAGGCTTTTCATCAGTCATTCATGGGATCATAGTGATGACTATATTAGTCTAGTAAATTTACTCAAAAAAATAGATCATTTTGTATTCTATAATTACAGTGTTCCTGAACATGATCCGCTTTCAGCTGATGGCGATAAGGAATTAATGCAAGAACTATGTGACCAATTACGTGGATGTCATGTATTAATTGTCATTGCTAGTATGTATCCATCTTATAGTGAGTGGATTCAGAATGAAGTATTAATCGCTAATGTCTATGGCAAGCCAGTCCTTGGTGTTATCCCCAGAGGCCAAAAACGAATATCTAGTTTTGTAAAAACTTATGCTGATAAATTAGTTCGTTGGAATTCTAAATCCGTTATAAAAGCTATCTTTGAACTAATGGAAAATGATTCTCGCTGAATTTAAGCAAATGGACTTTGAGCTATTACTCCAGTTGCTACAAGAATCAAGATTACAGAAAGGACAATGAGTCCGAGTGAATACATCGTAAGTAGACTGACTGGCAACCATTGTTCAATAGAGGTTAATCCTCGAAGTCCTCTAATGGGTTTTTCTTGTGTTTTACTAAGTCTATATTCTGTAAGTAATCCCATAACAGGCAATTTCTTCTCAATTTCATTAATTACCTTGTATTTGCTACTGTTAAGATTTTTATAATAGATAATTAGCAACCACCAACTTATAGAAACAAAGACTCCTATAAGTAGAATCATTGGAACTACTACTTCCAAACCATTGCTAAACAAAATCCCTATTGCAACAAAAAGGAAACTGTTTGCTGTTAAATAAAAGCTATTAGTAGTTGCTCGTCTAGCACTAATTTTATCTGCCAAATCTACGTATAACTTGTATTGATCAAAGATAAGGCTGGTTTTATCATGAATGTCTTCTTGTGAGTTGAACAATTTTTCTAATGGATTTGTTGTTTTTGCTGATTCTTTTTGTTTCTCGGATTTCTTACCTGGCATACTCTACCAACCTCTTCTATCTCTTATCAGTCAGTTAATAATTATCCAAATGTGGCGCAACTTTATAAATTTTTGTTGTGAATAACGAAATCAATAATAAAAGAACATCCATTTGCATGCTAGGTTGGAAGAAAATGTTTGAGGGTAAAAAAGTAAGATTACGATCATTTGAAATAAATGATCTAGAGAAGATCATGGAAGATTGGAATAAAATAAATTTAAGAAGAGAATTAGGTCCAGTAGTTCCACATTCTCGGAAAGAACGTGAGGAATGGATTAGAAGCACTTGGCAAGATAGAAAGACGGGGAGATCTTTTGCTTTTGCTATGGATGATATTAAAACAGGAGAATTTCTTGGACACTGTATACTTTCTAGTGTTCGGCCTATTAATAGAACTGCAAAAGTAAGCATTGCTATATACAAAGTTGAGAACAGAGGAAAGGGTTACGGGACAGATGCAATGAGAGTGCTTCTGCGATTCGGTTTTGATTATCTCAATTTGCATCGTATAGGATTAAATGTATTTGAAACTAATCCTCAAGCAATTAGCGTTTATGAGAAGGTTGGTTTCACAAAAGTTGGTGTCATGAGGCACACTGATTTTGTTGAAGGTCAATATGTAAATGATGTTGCTATGGATATCCTGGAAGATGAGTGGCGCGAATTAAAGAAAAAAGAAGAAAAATAACTCATAAGCAAATTCAGAACCATTTAGTATATTCAGGGGAATCTAAAACTCGAGCATTTGTTGGGATGTGGTATAACTAACCAAACTTCGTGCCAACAATCTTGATGAATTTTTCAAGTTTATCATGAAGTCTAATGACTTGTTGAATTAGTCCTTCAATTTCAATTCTCTCCAAACCATCAATTGTTTGAGATTCATTGAAATCAGAAATCTTCTTGTTAAGTCGATCAAAAGCTTGCTGTAAATCTCTACTTTTCTTCATATC
>JAGMDP010000260.1 GCA_023128635.1 Candidatus Heimdallarchaeota archaeon
GTTCCACTTCATCAGTTGTTCCTCCTACTTGTTCAGCGATTTCATGGACAGAAAGCTGACCAGCAGAAAGAAGTAAAAGATAGACCTTTTCCTCAATCGGAGAAAGCTGTAATTCATTAAGTATTTCAGACAAATTCTTAATCTCCTTTCAAATTAAACGAATAAGTTTTTTTTCTTTGAATAAATTTAAGACTTAAGCTTTTTTAGTGTTGTTTTAATGGACATTTTAAACGTAAACAGATTTTTCAGTAATTTCGAGTGTCTATCTTCCTTGCAAAGAAGATTTATCTTTAAAGAAAACTACAACTACTTGTTAGAAATTAAAAAGTGGGATACATTTTGTCAATTTACGGAAATACCGGAAAAATACTAGAAGTAGATTTAACAGCCGAAAAAACATCTATCATGAAACCCTATCCTGAAATCTATCAGAATTTTGTTGGTGGAAGTGGGTTAGCAGCAAGGTTATTTTTTGATCACTTAACACAAGAACTAGATCCTTTTTCTCCAGAAAACCCCTTAGGATTTTTTACAGGTCCACTCTCAGGAACTAAAACACCCAATTGTGGGCGGCATGTAGTTTGTGCAAAATCTCCACTTACAAATATCTGGGGGGAAGCTAATTCTGGAGGAAAATTCGGAGCTTATATGAAATTTGTTGGTTACGATGGAATTATATTCAAAGGTAAAGCCAAAGAACCAACTTCTCTTATGATTTTTGATAAGGATATTGTATTAGCAGATGCTTCATACCTTTGGGGTAAGAATGTTTACGATGTAGAGAAAGAAATAAAACAACGATTTGAGAATATCTCAAGTTTCGCTACAATAGGCATTGCCGGAGAAAAACTAGTCAAAATAGCTTCAGTTATGAACGATGGTGATAGAGCAGCAGGAAGAACTGGAATGGGCGCTGTGATGGGTTCAAAGAATTTGAAAGCTATCATATTATATTCTTCAAAAAGAGATGTTCCTGTGGCAAAACCAGAGCAATTGAAAGAATTAGGAGGACAAATGAGGAAGAATATCCATGAAAACTCTGTAGCAAGGAGAATGTTTGGAACAGCAGCTTATGTTACAGGTGGGATGAAATGGGGAGATGTTGCAGTCAAATATTGGCATAAGGGACACATGGATGATACTGAAGCATTTGATGGAGCTCGAATGAAAGAAACAATCTTGAAGAAAAGATATCATTGCTACAGTTGTGTCATTGGATGCGGTAGAATGATAGAGATTAAAGATGGAAAATATGCTTTACCGTTGACAGCAGGACCGGAGTATGAGACTCTTGCTGCTTTTGGTACAAATCTTTTGATTAACGATCTTAAAGGAATTTCTATGGCTAATTACATGTGTAATAATTATGGCGTGGATACTATTTCTGCCGGAATGATCATTGGATTAGTTTATCGATTAGCTGAAAAAGGGATTATTACCAAGAAAGATTTGGGAGACATTGATGCAAAATGGGGAGATATAGATGCTGCTCTTGAGTTATTAACAAAAATGGCGAGAAGAGAAGGCATAGGCGATTTGATGGCAGAAGGTGCTGATATCTTAGCTGAGCATTATAACATGCCAGATGAAGCTCACACTGTTAATGGCTTAGAGTTACCTTTCCATGATCCTCGTGCATTCTTTTCAATGGCTGCAGTCTATGCAACATCCTCTAGAGGTGCTTGTCATAATAATGGCGATGGATACAAGATGGGTTTGGGAGTCTCTATTCCCGAGATTGATTTGAAAGGCGAAGACAGGTTTGATGATATTGAAGCAGGTAAACTTGCAGTAAAAGTTCAAGATTTCCGGGCTGTTTACAATGCTCTTATTATGTGTCATTTCGCTTTACCACCATTCAAGGATACAGTTCATGCGCTTGAACTCGCAACAGGTTGGGATTATTCAATTGAAGACATCATGAAAGTTGGAGAACGAATAACTAATACTAAGCGATTACTAAATATGAAAATGGGTCTTACAAGAGAGAATGATCGACTACCTAAAATCATGTCTATAAAGCTTTCAGAGGGAGGAGCTAAAGATAAACTCCCAAATCTGGAAATGCAATTAAGTGAATACTACAAATTAAGGAAATGGGATAAAAAAACAGCTATTCCATCAAAGGAACTGCTTGAAGAGTTAGGTATTTCAGACCTAACTTAGACTTCTTTTTCTCTTCTTTATAATTTATATGCAAGTGTTTAACAGTAAAAATTCGGAACAATAAACTAGGTTTAAGAACTTAATAGACCAACTAAATAACAATTATACCACCTATTTCTATTGCACTGGAGATAGTGCTAAAAAAATGGCAACTTTAATATTCGATCTTATCTATTGAAACAGATGATATAGATAATTTGATAGCTGGAATCCCAGACTGGGTAAATCCAATCTGTGCTCTTGCCATTACTTCGATATGGAGAAATTTTCACCTATAAATAAGAGTTCACACTAAAGGTTGGATTTAAAATGAAAGAAATAGAAAATTACGATGTTATAATAATAGGTGCGGGAATGGGTGGATTACATACAGGCATATATTTACAAAATAAAAATCCCGCATTAAGAACATTAATTGTTGAAAGAAATACTTATCCTGGTGGATATGTCTCAGGATTTACAAATAACGGGTTCTACTTTGATTCTGCTGCGGAAACTATTCTAGATATTCAAAATAATAAAGCAAACAAAACTTTGCGAGAATTTGGTTTTAAGCATGCTTTTCATAAATTGGACCCGAATCAAGCTTACTATATTGATAATAAGCAATTTAATATGTACTCTGATCTAGAGAAATTTCTAGCGGAAATAAAAATTCATCACCCAGATCAAGTAGAAGGTGTAAGATCTTTATTTGAAACATGTAAGCAAATAACAAAAGATATT
>JAGMDP010000261.1 GCA_023128635.1 Candidatus Heimdallarchaeota archaeon
TTAATCTTGTAGATAATCCATAACAAGTTTGATGAACATTTTTGTTTTTCTTATCTTTATCTTGGAAAGTGATGTTAAAGGCTTTACTAAATCCTTGCCCAAGATTATGAGTGGTACCGATTTGTAATGTTCGACCATCTGGTAATGGGCAGTCATATGCAATTGAATAGATTGCTCCTGCAAATGTATCATATTTTGGCCTTCTGACAATCAAATATGACATACAGCTTTCTTTATAGACTGCTTCATAGAGTCTCATGGATTCCTTTACTTGTTCTTCTGCTTCTTCAGCAGTTGCATGACAAGTATGCCCTTCTGACCAGAGAAATTCACGATCTCGAAGTAATGGTTTTGTTTCTTTGGTATCAAATCGTATGATATTACACCATTGATTTATTTTTAGAGGTAAATCTCCATGGCTTCTAATCCAGAGTCGAAACATTTCATACATAATTGTTTCAGAAGTAGGACGAAGAGCTAGTTTTCTGTCTAATTCTCTATCTCCGGCCCTAGTTACCCAAGCAACTTCAGGAACAAATCCTTCAAAATGCTCTGCTTCTTTCTTGAGATAATCTTCAGGAATGAACAATGGAAAATAAGCATTTTTATGTCCGGTGGCTTTTAATTCTCCATCTAATTTTGCTACAATGGATTCCCAGATCGAATACCCATAAGGCATAATAACATTCGATCCCTTCACGGGAGATCTCTTATCAACAATGTTTGCGTACTCTATTACAGCGGTATACCATTGCAGAAATTCTTTTTCTTTGTCAGGTAACTTCATCTGTCTACAACCAATTGCAACTTGAAAAGGGAATTACTTTAATCTTTTCGTTTATTTTGAAGATGAATGCAGAGAAATTTCTTTATTTATCGAACAGATTTGAAACTCATTTCTTAACGGGAATCCCCTTTCTCCCAACAACAAAGAATGCTGTAAATCCAACCATCCTGGTCACAGGTCTAATAGCTCCGATTTTCGTGGTTAAGTCTCTTCTAATAACTTCAAAAGCTTCAATTTGATAAAAATTACTCTTAACCATCTTTTCTATTGCTTGATCCACTTGTGTATACGTTGGAACAAAAACAAGTAATATTCCTCCTCCAGCTAAGGATTTGTTAGCTGAATCGATGATTTCCCAAGGAGTTGGTAAATCTAGAATTATTGCATCAACATCCTTTTCATCGAATCCCTTCGCAGCATCCCTAATTTTAAAATCCACAAAATCCTCGAGCTCGAATTTCTCGATATTTTTTCGAGCAACTTTTTGATGTTCCTCTTTTATATCATAAGAATAGATTCGTCCATCTGGTTTAACATAGCGAGCTAATGCAGATGTTAAACTACCACTGCCGGTACCTGCCTCTATTACTCTTTTACCACTACAGATGCCTGCACTGAAAATTATCTGTGCGATATCCGTTTGGTAGATAATTTGAGTTGAATGTGAAATGGAATCAATATAATCAGCTGGTATGGGGTTCCAAAGGAAAAAAGTGGCTCCTTTATTGTTTACAATACTTGAACCAAATTCTAAACCAATTAGATCTTTCAGTAGAATTGATCCTTTATGAGTGTGGAATTCCTTATCTTTTTCGATTTTAACCAACCATTTTTTCTCTGCTGAAGCCGAGATTAGAACGAAGTCTCTCTCTTTGATTTTCATTTCTGAGTTCACCAAGTAGTATCGTTAATCAATCAAAAGTATATCATTACAAAAAACTTTCCTCATGAGTGAACAATAAATATAGAAAACAAGACTAACTAAATCTTCTCTGCAAATAATCGGAAAAATTCATCAGTTATAATGGATCGAAAGATTTTCTCATCTGAATCCCCAACAATAGTTTTATTTCCAATGATTGTTGTTGGCAATGATTGAATTCCATATTCAGAAGCCAAATCTTTGTTGATATCAACATTAACTTGTTCAATGTCGAGGGGAAATTCTGCTGAAAGACTATTAATACACTCTAAAACTGGTTTACACCACGTACAGCTGTCATTGGAAAAGAAAATAATAGGCAAACTTCTATCCTCAAAAGCTCCATTAAAATTGATCATTTGTTTCTTTGGCACACCAAATGTTTCATTCCAACTAGTAAGCATTTTAGCAATCATAGAAAATATATCTATAACATTCTGACCGGTTTTCGCACTAGCAAAAACCATCCCATGAAATTCAGCCCTAGCTTTTGATTGTGTTAATCTTTCAGAAATTATGTCTAAATCGAAATCCATATCAATTTTATTAAAGAGGATAATCTTTGGAATTTTACGATTCAAAATTTCATCTAATTTCTCATTCCAGACTACAATGTCATCTATTGTTTCTGGTTTTGTGACATCGGAAACAAAAATCGCTGCATCAGCTTCAATCAAGTATCTAAAAGCAAATTTCTTGAATGCTTCTTGCCCCCCAACATCCCAGATGGATAATCCCACCTGTTTATCAGCAATGGTTATGTATCTGGTGTAAATATTGAATCCTAAGGTTGCTGCGTAGCTATCCTTGAATTGGTCGTGAACGTATCTTTGAATGATACTAGTTTTTCCCACATTCGGACTGCCTAAAACAACAATTTTTCGGCAATCAACAGTACTACGCATAGTTTACACAACTCTATTTCCTTTCTAACTGCAAAGCAAGTAATTTCAATTTAAATTAGTGAAATATTTGATTTTGATAATAAGTAGTTTTGCTTTTCTGCACTCTAGGACAACAAATTTTTCCTTAAGATGATTTACTGAATTGTTTTGATT
>JAGMDP010000262.1 GCA_023128635.1 Candidatus Heimdallarchaeota archaeon
TGAAATACCTGATTCTTCTAGCTTTTTCTCAACAATAGTAGCAAAGGCTTTGGAAATTTTGAAGGGCATAACTTGCGGTTGCATTTCTATAATAGTTACTTTTTTCCCTGTATGAGCAAGTTCTGAAGCAACTTCAATACCGATGGCACTTCCACCAACCACAACAATATTCTTTACATCTTTTGCTTCTGTAGCTTTCTTAATTGCATCAGCATCTTCTGCAAATTTCAAGCTAAAAACATTCCCAAGATCACGTCCTGGAATTGGGGGAACAAAAACAGAGGATCCAGTACAAATTATCAATTTATCATAATCAAGGATTATTTCTTCATCTGCTTTATTTCTAGCAAATGCTTTCTTCTGTTCAAGATCTACTTTCTCAACAATAGAACCTTTGTGAAGTGTGATTTTACTCATTTCATAATTCAATTTTTCAATTATTGTGTCTACAGATGGTAAATATCCTCCAATAACAAAAGGCATCGCACAAGGATGAAAAGTATCGTAATCTTTAGTATCAATTACAGTTATCTCAGCAGTTCTATCTTTAATTCTCGCAGCTCCAGCTGCACTTAATCCAGCTGGACCATTACCAACAATAACAATTTTTTGGCTCATTTTTCTTCAAACCATTTTATTTATAATATCTCTAATTGAAAGGCCATATCAGCTGCATTTTTCACTGCAACACTAAAACCAGGTTGGAATCCGATGATTGCAGTATCTAAACCATTCGCCTTAGCTGCTCGAAGAATTGGCGCACATCGTGCATGTCTGCTAGCAATTATTATCATATCAATATTTTTTTGGAAAATACTATCCATGGTTTCGATAACAATTCGAATATAAATATCAGAAGCAGCAACAATAGGTTCGTATCCACTATTTTCTATTGCTTTTAGTAGTGCTTTTGGAGCATGACGATTCAGAATAACCTTCGCAATCTTAATTTGCCCAAGTTTATTTGCAATTTTTTCAATATCTTCTAGTCGAATTTGTTTATCATGTATTCTTCGAAGAATGTTTGGAGCATCAATAATTAATGCAATCTTTTTTTGTTTTGCAAAGATGTTTTTCACTGTTTTGAAGCCTATTCCCTTCTGTTCAGATAGTTTGCTGTCTATTGCATTTAAATCAACAGAATCTTTTGTCTCATTCTGTTCTGCTAAATCTGTCATGTTTTTCAATGAATTCATCTACCCTTTATGAAGAAAACAATATAAGGTCTTTTTAATTTATTCCTTATTTTAAGAATGAAATTATACTAAATACAAACAAGAAGAAATAAAAATAGAAGAGAATTATACCTTTGAAACATAGGTTTTGTTCTCTTTCTTTGAAACTTTAATTAATCCATCATCTTTCAAATCAGTAATAATGTGTTTAACAATATCATTTGTTTGCCCAACAATTTTGGAAAGATCAGGTAGAGTGATGTCACCACCAATATCCTGAATTGCTAAGAACACACGGAATTTAGGTACACTTTGTAGGGATTTTGTCAAGTTTTTCACAAGAGCATCTTTTTCACTATTTGAAGTTTCTAATTCTGTAATTCTTGATTTCAGATTCTCAAATTGAACCATGATTTTGTCGCGTTCTTCTTGAACTGCATCACGATCTTTGTCTATGACGTCTTGTGCTTTGGAAACTTCAGCAATTGTTTTCTCTTTCTCAGTCAAGGCGTTTCTCAAATCGCGGATATCATTCTTAAGCTCAGTTAGCTCAGCCTTATTTTCAGTTTTTTCTTTAAGAAGATCCTGTAATTTTGTTTCTTGACTTGATTTTTCAGAAGAAATACTTTCCTTAGCATCCATTAATTGACTCTTCAACTCTCTGATTTCAACATCTTTTTCATCGATTTGTTTTTCCTTACCCTCTAAATCTTGAGTAAAAGTACTAACTTTCTTCTCAGATCTATCTAAGGTGTCTTTGGTGTCTGTTAATAGGTGCTCAACAGCTTTCAAATCATCTTGTAGTTTCTTGATTAATCCATCTTTCTCTGACTCAGCAGAAGCAACATTAGCTCTGGCATCTGTAACAGTTTTACGAAGTCTGTCTATTTCTTCGTCTTTTTGTTCAACAGCTTCTTTATAATTGGTAATTGCTGTTGTTGCTTCCTTATATCTTACTTCAAGATCATCAGCACGTTCACGCTCCAAAGTAAGCGTCTCTTCCAATCGACCGGTTTCAGCTTCAATTTTCTCAGAACTAACTGATTTCATTTGTGAAATTCTTTTCTCCATAGAAGCCATTTGTTCCTTCATCGCATTTGTGTTTCTTTCATTATCTTGGATGATCTCAGCTTTTTCGGTGAGTTGCTGCTTGATTTGATCTTTTTCTTTTGAGAATTCGCCAACCTGCGTTTGTAAATCTTCAATTTCAATGCGTTGTTGAGCAAGTGATTCTCCATGCTCCATCACTTGATTTTCATACATTTCAATCGTTCGTTTCTGTTCATCGACTGTTTCTTGAAGTCGATTTAGTTCGCCGATTTGACC
Source organism: Candidatus Heimdallarchaeota archaeon (assembly GCA_023128635.1). Next base: position 2,502 of record JAGMDP010000262.1, read on the forward strand.
TACTCCTTTTTCAGCAATTTGAGACTTTTCATCTTCGTAAGCCTTAGTAGTTTCAATCATTTCAGCTTTCAATCGAGTATTTTCTTGCTCTAATTCCGCAATTCTTTGCGTGGCTTCCCCACTAAAACTTAAATTCCCAGATAAAGCACTACTAAGAGTTTTGCTGAGAATTTTGCTTCCATCACCAGAAGTAGAAGTAAGAATTTGCTTCATATACTCCTTTTCTAATGATTTGATAGTATCAAAAATATGACTAATTTCTGAAGGGGAATAGCTTTCTTTTGAAGTAGCCAAAAAATTATTCTTTTGTTCATCAAATCTTGAGGAAAATTCGATTTCAATTTTTTGTCTTATATCTTGCATTTCAGCAAGAAAACGAACAACTGATTGTCTTTTTATTTCATCAACATTTGGAGGTTGGATGTTTGACATGTTTGAACCTCATTTTAGCATTATTTACAAATCTGAGTCTTGAGTATTTTGACTTGAGTAATAGTGATATTGCTTTTGTTCTTTAATAATTCTTATGTTGTGTATATGACAATAATAATTCTCTTTTTAGATGTAATAAGTATCTAGAGAATATATTTTTCTCTATCTTAAACTTCAATTTTGAAAATATCCTCAAAATACAAATAAAAATTCTGAAAGAATGATCGAAGTTTTGTAAACGGCACTACAGGCACAAATTCATGGAAGAATATTTCATCATCTAACCAAGTTACTACCATTGGTATTAAGACAATTTTTTTCCAACCCTTAATGCTGATTTTCTCTTGTAATTTCGCGAAATTTTCCTTAACAGCTTCTACTCGAGTAATTTGTTCCTCAGCTGCTTTTTTGAGAACTGACTTTTTTCCTGTACCACCATAATGCTTACAGTCGATAAATAGAACGTAAGGATTTGCTTTGAGTATAACATCAATTTGGTACTTTCGATCTTCTGTGGAAAAATTCAAACCAGTTTTAGCAATGTAACCGAACTCGTCACCAACAATTGTTGTCAATAATTCGAATTCTTGCCAAATAAGCTCGTTAATTATTTTATCAAAATCAATATCATTCATAAAGCCGAGTATTGCTAATTTAGCCCTTTGCTCTCGAGTAATTTGGTAATTGTTGTCTATGGTTGCTTGGAAATGAAATCCTTGAGAATTAAGCTCTTCAAAAAAAGCTGCTACTTTGCTTTCATTCTTGGCTTGGATAAGATCATCTACTAAGATGAAAGGCTCATTTTTTGATTGCTTTAAGGTAAGAAGAAGTAACTCTTTGTCCAATTATCTTTCCACCAATCAAGAATACGTGAGAAACTAGATTTAAAAACGGTTTTGGTGAAGCTGACATCAACAAAGCTAATTTTATGGAAAATCTTTTCATTAGTGATAAAGGTAACATAAATGAATAATACAATGATTTCAGGTGTTTAAATTGAGTGTAAAGATACTAGTTACAGGTGGCTGCGGTTTTATAGGAAGTAACTTAGTGAACAAATTAGTTGCAGACGGATATTCTGTGAGTGTTTTAGATGATTTATCTACAGGGCAAAAAGCATACATCAAAGAGAGTCTTGGGGAAAAAAACTGCCATTTAACGCTAGGAAGCATAACCAATCTTTCACTTCTTGAGAAATTATTAGTTGGTATTGATGTAGTATTTCATGAAGCTGCAAAACCGGATGTTCGTGCAAGCACTGATAATCTCTACACAGATTTTGATACGAATGTCCTAGGAACCTTGAATGTTCTACAAGCAATGGTAAAGAATAAAGTACCAAAGATTGTTTTTGCATCATCTGGAGGAACAGTGTATGGAGAAACAGAGGTGATTCCAACACCTGAGTCCGAACCACTAGCACCTATAAGTCATTATGGTGCTTCAAAAGCTGCATGTGAACAATACATTTCAAGCTTCTCAAGCCTCCATAATTTGGAAGCGATTTCCCTAAGACTTGGAAATATCTTCGGTCCACCCTCGAAGCGCGGAGTTATGTATGATTTCTTCTGGAAATTGAAGAAAGATCCCACTTCCCTTGAAATATTAGGGGATGGTAGACAAGTAAAATCCTATTTGTACATTAGTGATTGTGTAGATGCTCACATACAATCTCTCAAGTCCACCATAGCCGGCCATATGACATTTAATATTGCTACATCTGAAGGGATTGCAGTTAACCAAGTAGCAAATGCTGTCGTTAAGTCTCTAGGTTTAACAGATGTAAAATACACCTATACCGGAGGAGAACGTGGTTGGGCAGGAGACGTTAAAAAAGCAGTAGTTGACATATCCAAAGCGGAAGAAGTTTTGTCTTGGAAACCTGTAACCACAACAGAACTAGGCATTCAGAAATACCTCAAGTGGTTAAAAAACGAGATTAAGAAATAAAAAACGAAATTAGTCTTCATCTATTAGCTTTACTAATTCGTTCATTGTTTGAACATGTTTCCAAATCTTGATGTTATACTTATTTGAATCCAAGAGTTTTTTATTGAAAAGAATAAACCGGATTTTAGCTTTAACCGCTGCAACACCATCCACCCAGGAATCCCCTACAAAAACAACTTTGTCGGGATTTAATTTAAGCTTCTGAACAATGACTTCCAGACCTTCCTTATCAGGTTTCATCTTCTTAACATCTTCTCGAGCAATAACTATGTCAAAATAATCAGTAATATTGAATCGCTCTAAAACTTCTAAAGTTGGTTTTTTAGCATTGTTTGTCAAAATCGATGCGGATATACCTTTCTCCTTCAAGTATTCGAGCATTTGTAAAACCTCCTCATCCATAGAAATATTTTCCATTCCCATACGCTCGAATTTTTCAACCATATTCCAAAGCTCAGCAACTATTTGAGTTTCATTTCTTTTATCAAATTCCTTTACTTGATCAATGATATTTCCAGCGGTAAATCGATGAGGGATATCTTCTTCATTACCAAAATCAACCCCATGCTTCTTTGCAACTCTTGCCATACTGATTTTCATCGCTGGAAAATTAATGTTTGATTTGATCAAAGTATTATCAAAATCAAAAATAATCGCTAATTCATCATGGTTCATGTCTATATCTCAGCATCCTTAGTAATTGCGGAATGAGCCTCGATTTTCATTCCCCTCTTTATAATAACCTTTGTCGATATTATTGTTTCCCCACCAATAATTATGAAATCTTTGATCCCTTGTCTTAGGGAACCATCGTTTTGAGGTTGTAAATGTGAATTCGCACCAATAACAATTTCCTCAGCAGAAATAACGTTTGATAAAACACAATTTGATTCGATCTTACAATTATCCATAAATAAAGATTTCTTGATGGAAGTGTTGACTCCTATTTCACAATCTTTTCCAATAAAAACTCGCGGTCCAATATTTGAATCTGGTTCAATAAGTGTTCCTTTCCCAATTAAAACAGGTCCAGTAATAGTAATACCTGAAAAATCAACGACAGAATCTTTTTCAAAGAAAACATCTTCTGCAGCTTTAAAACCAATCTCTCCACCTGAATGAAATTGCATATTCAATTGCTCTTTACTTGGTGGAAAGAACTCTTGAGCAATTAATAAATCCAAAGGATTCTCAAGACTCATCCAAGAGTCAATAATATACGCTCCTATCTTTCCTTTTTCACCTAAAATAGAAATAGTGTCAGTTATTTCGTATTCTTTCCTTTGAGAAAGAGGTGTTGCACGAATCGCATCAAAGACATCACGTTCAAAGAGATAAATTCCAGCATTAATGTAACCAGTATCTTCACTTATTCCTTCAGTTTTCATTTTTTCTTTAATGTCTTCAACAATACCCTCAGAAGAAACTTTCAAAAAACCATACCGTTCATTTTTTCCAGGAAAAACCGCTACAGTACACATGGCGCTTAGCTTTGTATGATGAGAAATAAGTTCCGGTAAAATTTGTTCAATATGAGCAAGAATATCTCCATTAAAAACTAAGCATCTTTTCTCATCTCCCATAAATTCTTCAGCTTGAGCCACAGCATCTGCCGTGCCTTTTGGAGGATCTTGGATTGCATAAATGATTTTATTAGCATACAATTTTTGGGAGAAAAGCTCTCTCATTTCTTTTTCTTGCCAAGGAGAAATCACTAAAACAAGTTTATCCATAAAACCAGCAGCTTCAATCATATCAGCAAGTCGAATTAGAATAGCTTGGTTTTGGATAGGTAATGATCCTTTAAGTCTTGTATCAGTTAAAGGTTGCATTCTTTTACCTTTACCAGCTGCTAAGATAATTGAAATCATAAGTGCACATCCAGAGAGAGTGAAACAATCAGTACAAGATTCCTATATGGTTTTTTAATTCTGCTATCAAATACAATAATCTCACTTAAAATAATATGAGTTAAAGAAAAAAGAATGTTTCTTGGCTGAGAAGCCAAGTTATTATTGTGTCATAGCTATTAGCTGAAGCTGAGTGCGTACACGAAGGTATTCTTTCGCAAAATCAACTGAAGTAAGATCTGCCCAATGGAATCGTTCCTCAATATCGAACAATTCTTCTTCAAGCTCGAGTTTATGACGATCCATGTATTTCACTCGTTGAGAAGACCTATCAATCTGAGATCGACCAGATAAAGCAGCTTTTATACGACTAATTTCATCTTGCTTTTGAGTCAAGACATCTTCTAATTGTTGCTTTTGACGAGTATACACAACAAATGCATCTGTGGGTTGAGTTTTTGGTTTGACACCTTTCTTCAGTAAGTGTGCTGCAGGACGTAAAGGCTCTCGAGCAAATAGACCCTTAATGGAATTAGCTGCTTGGAAAAGATGGTATTCCGGATTCCAACGTCTAACTATCCATAAATCAATTATCTTGCCCTTTCCAACTCGAGGATGATCAACCTCAGAAATCATCTTTACTAATGGGGGAGTGGCGGGAAAACCATCAAGCATCTCAAGCTCGACTGTAAAGAATCGATTCTTAAATTCTCCTCTGCCAGGAATCAGACCACGCCAACGGGTCATATCTCCCTTAATGGGCTCAAAACCGCGACCTTTTTCATACATCCATTTAGCTTCACGTGCTAAAATAATATCGGGAATGTTCTTTACCATAATATAGACGACCAATTATTCTTATTCTCTACAGTAGAATGTACAATCTACATTATTAAATGTATTATTTTGACATAAGAAAAAAAGAATGAGATGGAATTCTCATAATTCCATATCTGTACCTGGTTTGGGAACGAGTACCATAACACCAGCATGTGCTGATTCAACGTTTTTCTTGAACTCCTCCGGACTCTGTTCTCGCCAATGCATCGGAATGACCTTTTTCGGCATGAAAGCTCCAACAGCCTCTAAAGCTTCTTTGGGATCCATAGTGTATTTACCATCAATTGGTAATAGAGCATAATCAATATCTTTTAGATCCTTCATTTCCTCGATGAATTCTGTGTCTCCTGCAAAATAGATTTTCTTACCTTTAGCTTCAATAACAAAAGCAGTTTGGATCTCTCTTGGATGAAATGGTTCACC
>JAGMDP010000263.1 GCA_023128635.1 Candidatus Heimdallarchaeota archaeon
CTGCAATAGCCATTGCTGCTCGCATATTATTTTTTTGGGCTTCTTTTCCCCTGGTTCTTGAAGTGCCCTCTTTTAGTAATATAACAGGAATGTTTTGTTGAGACATTTAGTGTTCTCACCAAGAATGTTGTTTATTTTCTAGTTTTCTGCTGATTTGTACTGATATTTAAAGCTTACGAGTGCTTTTAGAACAAATGAACTTTTGATTTGGGATTAGTCCCCAGTTTCCCGTGTGGTGCTTTTTTGCAAAATGCCTAAAAAGCAGAAAAATCATAAGAAATACAGAATTATAGTCTTGCTAGGAGAGTTTAAACTTGACTAAAGAAGAACCCATCTTGTTTTTTAGAGAATTAAAAGAGCCTGGTATTATCAATATTTTTGCTACTCTTAAGGATGCTATAGATTTAGTTGCTAAAAATAAGAAACCTTATTTGCGTCTGGTTTTAGTTGACCCCTCAAATAAAGAATTATATATCCAGATTTGGAGTAATAACGAAATTTATGCTCCAGTTAATATGTTTCTGCGAAAAAATCTCTTGCATATTAACGGGCCAATTCATTTGATTAGTCTTAGCTATGATGGCGAGTATGTGGGTTCCACCAAGGAATCTATGATTAATACTATGCCTACCCAACACCATGTTTATGCAAAATATATTGCTCTTAACAATTACCGTTTGCTTAAAACCATTCCAGAAGATCCAAAAATTCTCAGTGAGATTCGCAAACTCCTGAATACCAAACCACTCATAGAAGCTATTCTTACTCATCTCAAAGAAAAAGGGTTAGCTATTACCGAGGAGCTTTTCTGGGAAATCACCAAGATTATTTGTGATAAAACATATACCGGAACGATTCACCTTATAGCCGGTAAACCACAGTTGGAAATTACTCCGCAATATTCTGACTATGTTTTGAAGCAATTGAAAATTCTGTTGATTGCATTTGAAAGGGATATTGCTAATGATCGTGTTGCTCCGATTATTCTAATCAGAAGGTTACAAAAAGACCTTGTTAGTCTGTATGATTTCACAGAATTCCACAAAAAATAGACTTGTATTATATTTCTTGGTAGTCTCTTTCAGGGATAACAACATACTTGTATTCAGTTTGTCTGAATGTTTTATCGAATTTCAAAGCTAAACGCTTCTCTTCTTTTTTTGCTATTTTTCTAATTTCATAGAAAGCAATTATTGCATAAATCAATGAGAAAATAATTGTTATTCCATATCCCCATAAAACTAAGGTCATAGGAGCTATAAGCACATAAAAAACTACGAATAAGTAGAATTCAGGTGTTTTTGAAACAGTTATGTGAAATGGATTTAGTAAATCAGCAGCATCAGGCAAACCAAAAATAACAAGTGAAAACAAAACGTATAACCAAATCCAATAGAATACGGTATTATTTATCATTGTATCAAGCCATTGGAATAATATCATACCTGGAATTATCCAAATTGTGATTACAAGAACATTCATAATTGGAGCCCAGAAAAAAATAATCCCTTGACGCAAGTTCTTTAATCTCCCAGCAAGTTTTATTCCAACTCGGCTCCAACCATAACCAAAACTAACTACAGTTTCAGTTGGAAGATTTAATCTCTTAGCAGCAATTACATGCCAAACATTATGCATCAGTGATCCAGGAATTAGAACGAATTCAAGAATTCTAATAATCCCCTTGACAAATGGGAAAATTTCAGCTAAGAATATTATTATCAAGTTCATAACAAGCCAAAAGAAAAAACAGAAGAGAAATATAGAGCTGAAAGACATGCCAGTTAATTTTAGGATATTTTTTAACCAATCTAAATAATTTTCTAAAATCATAGCATTAGTACTGCTAACAAGATCTATTCCTATATTTACCATAATAATCATCATTTATCCAATAATTTGGAATGTTTATTCTTCTGTTAGAGTTAGCAAATTAACTCAATTGTATCCTCAGAATTTTTCTTTTAAAAGAGCTAAATGATGGTAATTATAGTTTTATATTAAAAAATCAGCAAGTGTTTAGTAAACTGGATAGTTGAAAGTATGTCTGTAAACAAAGGAAACAGGAATCAAGGAAATAAAATCCTCTCTGAAAGGAAGATAGCAGATATACTTACAGTTCATCTCGAGAGATTAGGGTATATCGTTGTGAAAGAATTAGTTCTAAATAATTCATTATTTGATATTAAAGCTTTAACAAATAGGGATATCTCCAAAGTAAGGATTGATGTAGCAGCTTACAAAGATGGAAAAATTACTTTTATTGAGATAGAGAACGGTCTTTGGGTAACTCACCCACTGTTATACAGAGATTTTGCTCACAGAGTTTTTTTGGCCTGTCCCTTTGATGATGATAATCCGACAGATTTCGAACAAATTTCTATGGCAAAAGTATATGGAATTGGAATTATCAGAATAACAAATCAAGGATCAATCATACCCGTTCTAAGTCCAATTGATTATGACATCCCCCCAATAATAGCGAACCCAATTATTAGTTTACTCAAAAGTAAGATAGAAGATGAAATGTGAATTACTTATTGGTCCTTCACGTATTGTTTTAAATCCAGCACTAAACCACTAGACATTAGTTTTGGTTTTGCTAATAATTTCTCCAATTTTCTTATTAGATTTTCAGAAATAACTCCTCCCTTTTCTAAATCCCCATAAAGCTGTTTTAGAATTGTAACGATTTCAGATATAGTGTATCCATCTTCTGTTTTCCCTCTGAACCGAGATGTTAAAACATGCCAGATGAAATCCTCATCCTCAAGAGAAGGAACACCAAGTTTTTTAGCGATTTCAAGCAAGAGTTTTTTCTTTATTTGATCGAGACTTTTTTTTTGTTTTTTTTGATTTTTAATTTTTGTTTCTTTGTCTGCAGGTTTAAAGGGATCGTAGGTTTCATTTGTTTGTTTTTCTTTCTCAGTTTCAAGAAGATCTTCATCGAAAATATTACCCTTCTTAGGTGAGAAGAGTGACCCTTTTGAATCCAAATGCTGTAATCCAGCAGATTTTAAATCATCAGCTGCTGCTAAAAATAAACTATCGTTTTCATCATCTTTGTGTGAAACCTCTACTTGTTCTTCCCATGGATCAATTTGCTCTGCGACTTCTTGCTCTTTTTTCAAATCAAAACTAAATTCAAATTCGTCTTCGGTGATTTCACTTTTAGTTTTATCAACCGATTTTTCTCCTTTATTCCGTTTTCTAGCTTTATCTGATGGCTTTTTCTCAATTTGAGAAGTTTCCTGCAGTAAACGATGTTTTATTGATTTCAAGGCATTTGCAACGAGTTGAGAAAATTCTTGATGAGTTCGTTTTGCTTTGCTAACATTTCCTACTTCTTTTAATGAGGTCAGGTAGGACCATTGATCGAGAAGCTTTGCGGCGATTTTGCCATTTATGAAGCGATCTTCTTCTGGGAGAGCACCAAGCAATCGAATGGCTACTTCTAACATGAGATCCATAGCAACAATGCTTTCTCCCGCATCAAACATTTTATCGATTTTCTCTAATTTCGCAAAAATGTCATTTTGAAAATTCTTTTCAACGACTAAAGATTTTATAGATATTAGTGGGATTTTCTTCTTTAGATTTAGATAGCTCTTATAGTATTCTTCCCCTCTTTCAGTTAGCATTAGTAAGTTAATAGCTTCCTCTGAATCATCCGGTGAGTTCACAATGATTTTTATGAATGATTCATCTCTTGCGATTTCTTTTGCTCGTAGAACATCTGTCTCTGTACTATCAGGAAGCAGTTTTTCAATGCCTTCCTCTGGCAAGATTTTTCGGGGTTTTTCTTTAAGAATTCTAATTAAATCAAATATTGTTTTCCGCACTTCGGGCGAGATTCCTTCATTTCGAAGGTAGTCTTTGGATTGGATTATTCTTACATTACTTTCTCTTATTAGATCATCCACTTCTAATTTCATTTTCGTTTCTGGTTCAAAATCAACCTTGATGTAGTTCGAACTGGAAAATTCAGGGACTAGTGTAAGATATTCCCTGACAGAAAGTTTGTTGATATTTTGTATGTCTTTTTTGGGAATGTTATATTCATTTGTTAGAAGATGCTTATCAGCCATCACTTGAAGCCTATTGATAAATTTGGCTTGAGTGTTTTTGAAGAGTTCTTGAATTTTGGAAGGTGATCGAGCTCCTATTACTATATGGAAATCTTCTGATAATCCAAGTATTAGATCTGAGAGATTATTATCTTGCCAACTCCTCGTGTTTTGCCCAATGATTTCATCCAGATTTTCAAGAACAATTATTTTTGGTTCATCGTTTATTATAGCTCTAAGTTTTAATAAAGTGAATAAATAAGCAATTTTTGTTAATTGATCATCATTTTTAGCAAACTGAATAACAGAACCCTTTGTATCCAATAAAGATTCAAAGGATAAGGAACGTCCAATACGAGTGAAGAGGGAAATTTCCTCATAGGTTCCCAAAGGATACAAAACATTCGCAATCGTTACTGATTCATTTCGACTCATTTTTGTTACTTCAGAAGTCAATTCTTGATTGGCAAAATCCTTGAATTGAAAAACTGATCTGGTTTGATTACTTGGATCCCTATATGCTCCTAGCAGGTATGTTTCTATCGTTTTTGAGAGATCAGTTCTTATTCCCGAAACAGCTGCTATTATTTTCGCAAACCAATAAGCATAAACTTGTTCTCTTATCTTCTCTCCTTCTGTGCATATAATATTCAACAGATAATTTGTCCCTAACAAGTACCCCCGAACCCTTGGATTAGCCATAGCTAATTGTCCGTAATTCTCCTTTGGATCAAAAACAAGGTATTTAGCATTTGCATTTCTGAGAATATTTAGAATTAAACTTCTTCTTGCTTCTGGTTCGCCAACAACAATAACAGGGAATCGTTCATTGTGTAGAGGTAGAAAGTTGTTCTTAGTTGATAACACATGGGTTATTGCTTGAGGATCTGTTTTAGAACTGAATAATGGTTGTTGCTCACTTATTTCCTTTCTCATGTTTTTAACTACAGGTATTAACATAGAGTATTCTTGTTGTTTTGTCGTTGTTCCTAAGCCTTTTTCTTCTAAAAGTTTCTTAAGAATGGGTTCTGGCACTTCTCTAATCTGATGAAAGTCAACTAAGATTTCTTCTCCTTTCAGATAGAGGGGTTTACCAATTGATCGTAATGTTTGATGTATATCATCTTGGATGAAATCATCGAAATGAAGTAATGACTCCTGGACGATCAATGGGTTTTCATCCTCTGAAAGGCTTTGTGGATAATAGAATTTATCACAATAATGTGCTATGAGAAGAATCAGAGGAGGAAA
>JAGMDP010000264.1 GCA_023128635.1 Candidatus Heimdallarchaeota archaeon
AGCCATAATGATCATTCCTATTGCAACACCTGCCATAACTACATGGCCTTTTCCGTATTCCCGGGCAACAGGTATGAGTTCATCAATTGAAATGTACACCATGATTCCAGCAACAGCAGCTAAACTGACTGCAAGAATTTCAGGATGAGTTCCAAGAAAAGGTCCAAGGACAGCGTAAGCAATAAGAGCTCCCACAGGTTCTGCTACTCCTGAGGCGAATGATAAACCGAATGCTTTCCATTTACTTTTAGTAGCATAATAAATTGGAATTGAAACACTAATACCTTCTGGGATGTTGTGAATTGCAATAGCAATTGCTATTGATAAACCAAGTTTTGGGTCGGCTAGTGCAGTGGCAAAAGTAGCCATGCCTTCTGGGAAATTATGAATTGCTATAGCTATAGCTGTGATCACACCAGTTCGCTTAAGAGATTTAATTTTAGCATCTTCTTCGGTATCATTTTCCTCTACTCGGAGCTCAACAATTCCTTCTGTTTCCTCACTTTCATCTCGACACTCATCTTGTATCGTAAAAATAGTCTCATCTTTTCGCTCCATGTGATGGGGATTCTTCTCATGAGGAATCAGAAAATCGATTAAAACAACTACGGCCATTCCCCCAAAAAAGGACAAATAAATCCAATAACTAGCAAAACCCTCAACATGATCCAGAGCATTTGGCATTAATTCCATAAATGAAACTAAAATCATCACTCCAGCAGATAATCCTAAAATAAATGCTAGAAATGATTTTCTGAATGTTCGGAAGAAAAATGGTATGGCACTTCCTATTCCAGTTGATAATCCCGCGAAAGTTGTCAAAAGAAAGGCAATTAAAACTTGATTCACAATATTTTTCTCCGAGGTATTATAAGATTAAACAGTCATTAATAATTTTCGAGCTTAATATTTTATTTCCTTCTTCTTTGTAGAAACTTATCATTTAGATTCTTTACAGCAAGAATTTTTAAACTGCTAAATCAATTTAATTCTATGAATGATTCAACTATGAATATGAAACCAATAAAAATTGCAATAATTGCACTTGCAGGTTTCTTTAGCTTTCTTGGAGCAATGCTATTATTCTTTACAGATTTTGGTTGGTGGGACGTAGGTTACGGCGCATATTATTTCTTTATCGGCTCAGTAATGGCGCCTTTTTGGGCTCAACTCGCTCTTGTTCTTTTCGCATTGATTTTCCTCGTTAATTTATTGGTTGCTATACTCTTAATACTTGGACAATTTGGTAAAATCCCTGTGAAATTCACTAAACTACTGAATTTCGGTGGAATAGCTATAGCAGTAATTACTTTCGTATTTACAGCTTTATATGTAGGTTTGTTTGCTATATTTGCTGCCGGATGGTGGTGGGGACTATCAACGAGTTTTTACAGTAGTCTTATTTGTTCAATATTGATCGGCATATTCTATATACTTGCTTTAGTAATAAAACTCCCAGAAGAACCTATGCCTGCAAAATAAGTAAAATGTAAGAAAATACAAACTGGACATTAAATGTCCAGCTTGAACTTTTATTTGTAATAAGAATGCGAATGTGGATTAACAATAAGAGATTCCATAATTTCAAATTATATTATGAAAAGTAACTAGAAAATGGGATTTAAAGAAACAAAAACAAACCCATTTTATCTATGCAAGTTTTTCTTTTATCTGTTCAGCTTCAGTCTCAGAATCTGCTATACCAACATAACTCGCATTAGTTGAGGCATTACATATGGTACATGGTTGCTTATTTCGCACTCGAGTTCGTTTCAAACGGAAAATATCAAATTTCATTTGGCGTTCTGAAGCACAAATATCGCAGATATGAATGGAAAACTTAACTTTATCGCCTTTCTTCACGATTGACATAATCATCAAAACGTCTTCTAAATTTAAAAATCTATTTCTCTCAATAAGATTTCAATTAACAGTAATGCTTTATAATAAAAAAGAGAAGTAAAAACTTCTCGAATGGTTGTATTTTGTTCTATGATCATAATTTGCCAACAGGTGCCACATAAAGAGATATTTCATTATCCCCATCCACACCTATGAATTCATCAAGTTTATCTTGATTGTAGGCAACAATAGCGCATGTTCCTGAATTAATAGCTTCGCAAGCCAAATAGAGATTTTGACAAATGTGTCCTACACTCATTAAAATGTCTTTGATGGAATCTTCTCCATAGCGCCATTCTGTTCGGTATGGCCTAGCACTCCAAATGAATACAACTGCACTTTTTCCAACAAAAGTCTGTTTATTACAGATTTCATTAATCTCTTCTGGTAAATCTTTTGCTTCTGTTGTTATTGGTAGCAATTTATGTTCAATAGCTAAGTATCGATAAAGACCTGGTGTTATGCTTTCCACACGATTGATTAAAAGATAAGTCTCGAAGGGATGCATTGCACCTCCAGAAGGAACTGTTCTCAATGTTATTCGTCCTTCCCTTGCGAGTTCTTTGACACCTTGAGTTGACCAAAGCAAAAATGATAATTCTTCCAAAGTTAATGACTCATTGGAGTATTTGCGGTGGCTAACTCTGTTCTTAATAGCCTTTAATAGAGAAACCTCACCAATTTTGAACTCCTCTGGAGAAACTAAATCGATTAATTTAGCATCCTCAGGATAAGGTTTTTGCATCGGTGGAAGTGGTAATCCTTTTCTTTGATCTGATTCTTCTGTTAAAACTGGATTTTTCAAATGTTTTCTGTAATTCATCTTAAATCAACTCGCAATCTATTATTTTAAAACAAGTCAATAACAGTCAGTTCATTATAAAATGATTGTAAAAAGCTGATTATTTGGTGATTTTATTTTCCTTTTATTTGTTATGCAATAGATTTTTACGTAAACCAAATATCGTAAAGCATACAAATACCGTTTCTTATTGGTGATTTTTCATGGAAAAAGAAAGAATATCTGAGCATAAATCCGTCATAAAAGTCTACGATCGTCTTAGAAGTGAATTAGTGGAAGAACACGAAAAAATCGATAGAGTTTACAAACGAATTGAAAAGGAAGGTATCACAAATGTTTGGGATCGATTTGAAGATCAGGGGTTAGCTTTCGGGGATCCTGATCGTAGATGTCAATTCTGTCTTCAAGGAGTTAGGT
>JAGMDP010000265.1 GCA_023128635.1 Candidatus Heimdallarchaeota archaeon
TAGCACAAAACTAAATGGTCACATTTTCCCAGATTGATAATATAAAGTGACCACCTAATAGTATAATTAGAAACACAATATAATTGGGTGATCAAAAAATGGATAAAGAAATAAAAATCGAGAAAAAAGGCGACGAAATCCCAGTAGAGGATCTCAGAGAGCTTTTCGGAGTTATTAATCAAGAAGTTCCAGATTTGATTAAGAACTTATATGCTTCCCTATATAATGCAGAAACAGCAGAGCAATACGCAAAAGGCATTGCTACAATCTACAAAACTCTTACAGAGCAAGGCTTGCCTCAAGAAATGGTAGAAAAGTTAACAATGAAATATGCAAATTCTATGGACATCTTAGGAAAAGCAATGGAGAATAAATTCAAAGACAGAAAAGGAGAAGAGGATTAATCCTCTTATTTCCTATTTTTGCTCATAATAATCTAAGAAGACTCAAATTAAGTTTGAATGTAGGCAGTGTTAAACAAAATGAGTACTTTTGGTCAAGTAATTCGGATTATGTTCTGGGGTTGTTTAGAATTCAACCTGTTACTTCTGTACTTATTTTTTGTATTTTTCCCATTTATGACCATATCAGCCATGAGAAGAGTACATATTAAGAATAAAGTAAAAAGAAAGATGATTCGAAATGGCATGCCTAGAAATAAGGCAAAAATTTATGCTAAAAAATACCAATCATTTCTAGCTGGGTATGGTAGCATTAAAGGAATTTACAGAATTAGCAAAATAGCTAGAGGATCCAAAAAAGACAAAGAAGAAGAAACTGAAAATATACCTGAAGTAGAAAGTAAGAATAACCATGGTTCTTACACTGTTGTTTAGTGTTGTTTACCATTGCATCGTTGTTCTTATCTTCTCATCATGGATTTATTAGAAGACTTATATATAGGAATGTGTAAGTAAAGTATAGAAAAATGTAATAAGGATTAGTTAGAGACGATTAAGAAATCATCTCGAGGGTTTAGAATGGCAGCTGAAAAGAAGAAGAAGAAGGCACCAGAGAAATCTAAGGATACCATTAATCTAAATTCTATGGATCTTCTTAACGACAAACTAGATCAGACCATTCAAAGAATCGCAGACTTAGAGAGCAAAATAGAGAAATTAAGTCCAGACATTAAAGATGCTACAGGTTCCTTGAATATGACTTTGGCCATCTTGAGGACTTTTCAAGAAGTAACTAATGTAGCAACGATTTTTTCTCCATCTAAATGGTTGATGCGCCTTCGTCCGGATGTTAATTTAGATGCCATAGAACGTCTAATTGTTGATGTTTTAACTCGAGAAGGACCTAAGAATATCTCACAACTTACAGCTGGTGTTAGAATGGAAAGGGGCACTGCTTCTCGAAGGATTATTCGAGACAAAGTAAATGATATGATTGTTCGGGAAATTCTAGAGGAAGTGGATGAGGGGTATGGCAGAGTCATCAAAATGGCAATTGATGTAAAAGCATTATCCAAGTAATTTAGATCAAGTTTCCAATCCTAATTCTGCTAGTTTTGCATTGAATTTTTTGTTTAATACGTCATTAACTAACTTGCCATCAATTTTTCCTCTAACTTGCTCCATCACATGACCCATTATTTTTCCAAGAGCTCGTTGTCCATTATCTTTTATGAAATCTAGATTCTCATTGATAATTCTATCAATAATTTGGTCTAGTTGCTCTTCTGAAACAAGTTCTAATTTTAAAAGCTCCAATGCTGTTTCTATTTTATCCCTTGGTTTTTCAGCACAGTGTTTTAATAAAGGGTCTATAGCTTCTTTTGCTATTTTCTTATTTTTCAGTAAATCAAAAATATCTTTTATTTTTTTGTCAGTTAGGTTCTCAATTGGCACATTATCTCTTGCTAGAGCCTTCATAGTTTGCTCGAGAGTAACAGCCACCAGCATTGGATCAATGCCATTTTTTACGAGATCATCAAATAAATCTGCTCTTGTTGAGATAGCCATTTCTTTAGCGATATCCTCAGGCAAGTTTAGAGTTTTAATATACCGTTCTTCTTTTTTATCAGGTAATTCCGGCAATTCTTCTTCAATGCGTTTAATTCTAGCATCGGTTATAACTATTGGATAAGAATCTGTATCGGGGTACATTCTTCCCGCACCACCGAGGTATCGTCTGAAGCTCGTTGTT
>JAGMDP010000266.1 GCA_023128635.1 Candidatus Heimdallarchaeota archaeon
GCCTTTTTATGTTCTGATGATGGGATTGCTATCCTCGATGTTTCAGATCCAACATCTCCCATTGAATTGGCTGTCTATACATCAGATGGGGATTGCACAGATATCGCAATAAATGATAACTTGGCAATTATAACTGATTACTACAAAGGAATAAAACTGCTTGATATCTCTAATCTTAATGATATACAATTATTATCAAAGTTTTTTGACAATGGTTTAGCTAAAAAACTTGTAATAGAAGATGATTTAGTTTTTGTGGTGGATGGGCCAGCTGGACTTGAGATTTTTAACATATCAAATCCTGATAAGCTTGATAAAATTGGGCAATATAATGAACCACCATTAGTTTCTACTGATGTTATAATTCAAAACGACGTTGCGGTACTTTCTGCAGATAAGGATGGTGTGATTTTTCTTAATATATCTGATCTGACAAATCCTGTTGTCATTAACACCTACGATGATGGTAATAGTGTTCAAACTGCCTTCATCAAAAATGACTTAGTTTTTCTTGGAACACAAAATAAAAGTCTA
This sequence comes from Candidatus Heimdallarchaeota archaeon, assembly GCA_023128635.1. The sequence continues at coordinate 535 of JAGMDP010000266.1, forward strand.
ATTGTACTAAATATCTCAGATATAGATACAATTTCAGTTGCGGGAAGTTATGATTTTGCTACGGAATTTGCTTATGTGTTTGATTTAATTCTTGATAATGATGTTTTGATAGTTGCTTCTTATTATGAAGGAGTAACTTTACTTAATGTCTCTGATCTTAGCAATATCGAAAAATTAGATAATCGCGATTCGGGATTAGGAACGCAGGCTCTTTATTTGGAAGATGATATTCTTTACACTGTTTCAAAAATATCCGGCTTAGAAATATTAAGCTATAATCGTACAAATATCGAATTAATAAGTCATCTTGATATAGTTGGAATTCACGCAACCGAAATTGAAAAAGTAAACGATATTGTTTTCATAGCCGATGAGTATCGGGGAATATTCATAGTAAATATCTCAAATCCTGTCATGCCAATTAACGTTGGTGATAATCAGAACTATGATGTGTGGGGATTGCGTTCATATAAACAATATCTGATTGCTTGTGCTATGAATGATGGAATAGTTATTTTTGCTTTTGATAGCGATAGTGATGGGCTTACAGACTTTGATGAAATTTCTATTTGGGGGACAAATCCATACAATGCAGACACCGATGGGGATGATATAGATGATTATTTTGAAATTGTGAATAATTTAAATCCACTTGACCCTTCAGATCGAAATGAAGATCCGGATCAAGATGGGTTAACCAATTTCGAAGAGTATTACTGGATGAGAGAAATTTATTCCAGCTCAACCGATCCGAATAATCCAGATACCGATTCTGACGGTATGCCAGATGGTTATGAACACGAGAACAATTTAGAACCCTTAATACCAAATGGTGATAAAGATGCGGATTTTGATCATTTAACAAATTTAGAAGAATACCTCCTTGGTACTGATCCTCGAAATTCTGATACAGACGGGGATGGAGCAGAGGATGGTATAGAGGTTTTATACAACACCGATCCCTTTGATCCAAAAGATTATCCTGCTAAAAAACGAATCATCAGACTGTCAGTCTCCTTGGTTTTTATAATTGGATTACTTGTTGTTACTGTTACTTTCTTTGTTAGATATATAAGACGAAGGATTGCCAGAAATATCGAGCGAGAAATTGGTGTTTTGGAAGCAGAAGATGAAATTCTCTTGTTCTGAATCTATGCACGCTTCTCAAAGCAATTATGTTCATTTCCTATTTAGATTGGTTTTTAGATGTGGACAAAATAGTGTATATTAATATCCAGTTCTTTGATTGCCATAAATGAAACGTTTTTATCAAAGAAACGGAAAATTAAACATATATTTAGAAGAAGAATAGGTTGGCGCCAAATGTCAGAAGAAGATTATTACATTGATATTCTTAAGGAGGACGAAGAAGACCCCAAGAAAAAAGATGAATGGGGCTCTGAAAAGGATTATCCTCCTCCTCCAGAACAGAAACAACCCGATTATTATCAACAAGAATCTTATCCACAAGAACAACCTGAACCTTATCAACAAGAGTTCTATGGAGAAGGATATTACGATGAACGTCAAGCTCAAAGACCTAGACGACCAGTTCCAGAAAAAGGTACTCCTTGGTTCTGGATTGGTGTGCTAATAGCTGTAGGGCTTTCAGCGGTAATCATGGTAATATTCAATTTCATTGGAACATCTTATCGTCCTGGTTTAGCATATCTTGAGATTGTTCTTTTATTAATTTGTTGTACTCTTCCGGGTCTCTTTGTTCGTAAAGTAGGCAAAGGCATACTAGGTGGTTTATTGATTTTCGGTTTACAATTTTTTGTACCATTAATTGTCTATTATGCTACTGCCCAAGATCCCACTTCATTTTTCAGCCCATATTTAGTATTCCTAAACGCTTT
>JAGMDP010000267.1 GCA_023128635.1 Candidatus Heimdallarchaeota archaeon
TTTAGGTTTCGGTTCTTTCTTCTTAGGTTTCGATGGTTTTTCTTCTTTGGGACGCAATTGCTTTTCTAAAGCAACATTTAGATTTTCAATCAATAGCATTTCTGTTCCTTGTGGAACTCTTGCTCCTGCAGCAATATTGTGACCCCCACCTTCAGCTTCAGAACCTATAGACTCAACTGCTTCTCTTAATCCCAAACCGAGATCCAACCCTTGTTTTATTAGTTGTGCTGTTCCTCGACTGCTTACCTTTACAGTTCCATCCTCAGAAATAGCGATACCTACAAGTGGTTTTTTCTTATCAATAAACCTCTTACTTGAAATAGCAATTGAAGTTACTGTACCAATCATTGTATCATCTATGATATTCCTACCATCGAAAAGTATCAAGTTCGAGTACTCTTTCAAATGTTCACTATCTTTATTTATAATTTCAAGTGATTTGGAGATTTTAATACGATAAGCCTGCATTATTTCTTCTGCTTCTTGTAAAAGGAATTTTCTTTCTCCCATACAAATACCAATAGCAATTCCTGTCGCTTTTAATCTTCCACAAGAATTTAGTAGGGAACCAAACTCTCTTGCATCTCTCAGAAGAGTTCCAGGTTGCTCATTAGGTAAATTGTAAACCCATCCTAAGATGCTTTGTGATTCTTGAGCTGTCATGCCCATTTTTAATCCATAGGTTATTAACCCTTCAACTAGCATTCGTCGTTCGTCATCATTAAGATCTTGGATAGTTCTCCAAGTATCTCCTCTCTGTTGAGGTATACCAGTATCACGCATAAACCGAATACACATATCTCCATCTCCAGTAAGACCCGGGAGAAACGGATCAGTCGTGTACTCAAGTGCTTGATAAATCGGTCGTGTTTCTCTTCCAAATAATCTGATATCTAATTTTGCTTCAAGAACACCAGCTTTAAGACCATCTTCAACAATTTTCTGATTTAATGAAATAAGTGAATTCTTCTCACCTTTATCTTGACGATCGGCTAATGCACCGACAACAGCAATGCTTGCTGAATCAACATTCTTGGAATCCAGCTTTTTAGCAAAGAAATAGGAGAGTCCAGCACCACTAACTTGATTCGCGCCATCATAATTAAACTCGAACGGATTCACATGAACTAATGATTCAAATTCAGGTTCTGCTAATACTGGATGGTGATCTAAAATTATAATTTCTTTGTTAGACAAGTACTTGTTAATGCCTTCTAATTGTCCTCCCCCTAAATCAGTAAATAAGAGCGTTTTTACATCCTTCAACATTGATAATTCACTTATAATTGGTAATTCGAGTTGTCTAACGCATCTAATATGATAGGGAATATTTGCTCGATGAAGGGCTTTACCAATAATACCAGCAGAAGTAAGTCCATCCGCATCAATATGACTCACACAAAATATAGTGTCTTTTGAGTCTTTGATAGAATCAACTGCTGCATCGATTCTGTTTTTAAATTCTTTGAAGTTTCCTTTAGTGCTTTTTGCAGATGACATTTCTCCACCACACAAGTCATTAGATTGAGCTACTTAATATCATTTTGTGTATTTTTACTTAAAAAGTTACTAAAATCTAAAAATTAAATAAAAAGAAAGAAAAAAGATAATAGACACAATAATGTAGATTTTTCTATGTTTAGCTTATCTAATTATTGTGGCAGCAGTACTTGGTCTGTAATTGAAAGATTTTGGAATAATACCTTTCTTTTGATAGTATCTCATTAGTCGTCTGACTTTAGCTTCTATTTTCTCTAAACCATATCTTGAATGGAGATCTTTTGGATGCCCATCTAGATGTCTTCTTAGAGCCATAGCTTTTCTAACCAAATTTCTAAAATCTTCTGGATATTCAGGATAAATTCCTTCTCTTTTCATAATTTCTGTTATCCTTTGCTTGATAACAAGCTTTGATGAAGGTATTCCATGACTATCTCTTAGAACAGTACCAATCATTGCTGAAGTTAAGCCTTGTTTTGCAAGGTCAACAATTTTTGTTTCGATTTCTTCAGGTGTTTGTGTTATCCACTCAGGAATAGATGCATGAGGGGGTCTCTTAGAACCTGATTTACCTTTACGTCTTGTATGCATTCTTGCCATGTGTTTCACCAGTTGTCCTGATGTTTCGTATCTGAGCTCCATTCCTTTCCCCCTAAACGGACGGCGAATCCTTAGGAAAAAGTGACCCGATTACGAACAGACAGCATTTCAGCTATCTTACCATTATTCATCAGAATATGGAAGTAATTGAAGAGTCAAAACTTCTGTTATTAAATATTGCTATGGAGTGTCTAAATGCTATGAAGATTAAAGTGAAAAAACTATTTTTTGAAAAGACCCTTCCTTGGTTCGAATTTAAAAATAACTTTTGCTTTGCCACCGATTTTGACTGATTTGATCTCATCTTCTGTTCCTTTTATTACCACTTCGATTGTACTTGGTCGTTCTAAGGATTCTCCTTGTTCAATTATTAGGGTGCCTGGTTGAGCAAAACCTCTTTTGACAAGATAAGCTCCTAAAGCACCATTCGCTAAACCTGAGACAACAGTTTCAGGGGAACCTCGTATCGGTTCAAACTGTCTGGTATAACTAGTGGAACCATCTAAATATGTGTCGAAAGTATAGAGGTGAATACCAGAAACTTTCATTCTTCTACAGAGACGTTCAACTTCCTCGTATTTAGGTACTAATGCATCAGTCATTTCTTTACTGGAAATTAGAATCAGTAATTTTGGACTCCCAGTATCAGCTATTATGAGAGGAAGTTTCTCATCGGATTCTATCTTATCAGTTCGTATTCCTAAAATATCTGCAAGAGCTTGTATATTTAATTCGACATCTCTAAATTGAGGTTTCTTTAGAGTCATGTAAACTTTGTCTAGAACGTCATCTTTCCATCGGATCTCTGTTTTAAACGTACCTTCTTTTGTTTCCACTTTTATAGAAGCCTTTGAGTTTTCAGGAACAATTTCTCCAATATCAGCAAGAAGCCATAATGCAGCAATTGTTGCATGCCCGCTAAGAGGAACCTCTTTTTTAGGAGTGAAGAATTCTATCTTAAAATCTGCTTTTAGACTATCAGATACAAAAGCAGTAACTGAAAGATTCATCTCTCTTGCAATAGATTCACGTATTTCTGTTGGGAATTCATCTTTCTTATCTAGGATAATTGCAGTTGGATTTCCTAGGAATGGTTGACTACTAAATGCATCTACTTGATAAAACAAACCTATAGATCTCCTGTATTTTTATTCGTTATTAGATTGGTCTGAAGTTAAATTCCTTCTTTTTTTGAGCATATAAAACTTTTCTTGCTGATAAATCAATGTCTCTTATTGGGAAAAACTTTGATAAGCTAAGAAAATAATTTGAAGAAGAATTAAGAATCCTTATTAAAAGAAAACCATTAACAATAAATATTCGAAAATTATACTCACATCTATGGTATCTCGAGGTTAAATCCTTGTCAAAGAGAGAAAAAGAAAAGAAAGCAAAAAAAGATGATACTTCTGAATTAGAAGAGAAGGAGAAAGGTAAAGAAATTAAGAAAAAAGAGAAGATTGAGCCAAAAAAAGAAAAGAAGAGAAAAAGTCGAAGAAAGGCAAGGAAAGAAAAAGCAGATTCAGAAAAAATTGCTGAAATCGAAAACAATGCTTACAATTTATTATTTGATGATGTTAATCTGTTCCTACATGAGCTTCAGCACATGAGTCTGAATGCTCTACGACAAAGATTAATTCTAATAGATGGAAAGATGCTCTGGTTGGAAAAGATTAGCGAAATTGATCTTCTAGATGAGGAAGGTTCTGATGATATCATTGATATGGAAATGGAAATGCTGGAGATGGGGCTA
>JAGMDP010000268.1 GCA_023128635.1 Candidatus Heimdallarchaeota archaeon
CGAGTCTTTCACCATGAAAAAGGAGGCTTATTTGACTCTTTTTTCATACATACTTTTTTGAATTCTAGTAAATTCTTTTTTGTTCCTTTCTTGTTCCCTACCGAAATGATTTTGAGCTAATTAATCATATTCCTATTGAGGATTTAAAACGATGTCAAAGAAAGCGGTTAGTTCTGATTATTTGCGAGCCAGAGATTTAAGTGAAAAGGAAATAAGAGTTTATTCAACTGTTCTTGGTCTAGGCACCGCAACAATTGGAGAGATCAATTTAGCCATTAAAATGGAACTACCTGAAATTTATGTTCAAATCAAACAATTAGAAGAAATTGGGTATATTAAGCAAATTCCAGGCAAGGTTCCAAGATATATTGCCATGGAACCATTCCTAAAGAATTATGCTCAAGTTACTTCTCAAGTAAAACTAGGTTTAATTAAGATCCGAGATAGTTTTCAAACACAAGCGAGTGAATTTGAAACCAAGGTTAAAACAATAGTACCTGGTCTTTCAGATTTTTGTGAAAGAGAAAAAACGGTCCGAGTCAGTGAATCTTGGAAAAAAATGGATCGCTTAGAGGAAATCATTAATCAAATGATTGATAATAGCTATCTCCAACTTACTCATTTAGCTAATACAATTTCTACTTGGCCAACTCAGAGTATAGAGCATACTATACCAGCATTTGAGGAAGACTTAAGCAAAAGTAAAGACACTTTTGTGTCTGCGATTTCGAAGTACGCAGATTCTCTTGTTATTGACTCTAGAGATATTCGAGATAAACTCGAAAAAGCAACCATTCACCACAAAATACTCGTTGCTGAACGTTTAGAGAAGTTGAAAGGAGATATTGATAATTCAATTACAGAGTTGCGAGATAATATTGTGAAAAAGAATTTCACTACTTCATCTAGTTATAGTGCTAATTTAGATGAAAAAGACATTTCTGCTCGAGAGACTGCAGCTGAATTAATCAGCGGTCTCATCAGGAATGTTGTTGTTCTTGCTCGAGAGAAATCTGGGGATATTAGTAGTGATGTTGCTCAAATGATTAATAATTCCTTAGGACCACTCTTTAGAACCTTTGATTTCTTGCAGAATGAAGTAAAAACAACCTTGGAGACATTACTTGAGGATAATTCTGATGAGGTCTCTAAATTTGTCAGGCATGTAAATAGCTTGGTTGATGGTTCAGTGCCAGAGGTTTTAGAAATCGTCACAAATCATCTTGAGGAGAGTCGCGATGAATCCGCTAGATTCATTGATCAAAAAATAACTGACCCCTTTAAAGAACTTGAAAAAATGAAGGGAGATATTGCTCAAGATATTATTCTTTTCGGTGAGAACATCAAGAAAGAAGCGCTGAAACAAGATAATATTGCTAAAGCTTCAATTTCTGAACGAATGGCAAGAAGTGAAGAACGTGTTGAGCTGGCAAAATTCGAGGTAAAAGATGCATTAAATCTTTCAAGAGTGGAAATAGAGGACATTATTCAAACTCTAATTAAGAACGTAATCAATGAGAATTCAGCTAAAGTGGAGCAATCAGCTCAATTGCTAACTGATGCTGGTACACAGCTTGAGAATACATTAGGAAATACAATCTATCTTTTAGATAATTCCCAAAAAACATTTGATGATATGCTTGATATGTCAGAAAAAATCATGCCTATTGATGAATTAGAAATTGAATTCATTTACGGTAATGAAAGCATTGAAAGATCTATGAAAGACATGCTACTTCGTACGAAAGAAGAACTAATCTTGATTTCGCCATCAATTAATACTGAATACTTGTATGAGATAGAAAAGCAACCACAAGTAGCTAATTATCAGATTGTATCAAATTTCAAAGAAGAAGATATAGGACTTCTCACTTCCTTAGTGAAACGAGGAAATGTCAGTACCATGAATTACAAAGGAATGGATTATTGGATTGCTATTAGAGATAATGAAGAAATAATATATGCACCAAAAATTCATCCGGAAAAAAATATTGCATTTTACACTACAAATCC
>JAGMDP010000269.1 GCA_023128635.1 Candidatus Heimdallarchaeota archaeon
ATCCCTTCCACACAATCATGAAGTGGATAAATTTCCACAGAATTAGCACCAAATCCGGAACTAACTTTAATTCCTCTTTCTAGTTGTTCTGAATTTTCTAGTGCTATTTCTAAAACAGATTTTTGAATTTGTTTCCCACAAACGTCACATTTAACACCAATTTTAGTGTCAAATCTTATTTCTAGGTCCTTCACATTCTTGAGTTTTTGTCCTTTGAGATAGTCCGCAAGAGTTTTCTTCATTTTTGCTTTTGCTTGCCCCAAGAGCTCATCAGGTTGGAATAAATTACTAATCTGATCACTTAAAACGCTAAAATTATCTTGGGCTACAGTAATAGTTGTTTGTTCTGGAAAAATAGTGGTTACAATTAAATCATCATCAACTTCTTTCATGAAGACCGTATAGTTTCCATAAGCAAAAATTGCTTGTTGTAATATCATTCCCGGGAAGTATGCTTTAGCAAGTTCATTTTTCAACCTTTGATAGTTAACTCCTGAAACTACCTCAGGTTCTGAATACAATATCAAACCTTGTGAGGTTGAAAGAGCTAAGAATTCTAGGTTGTAATTACCTACAATACTTTTTATTTCAGTTGTTTTAACATCGTCTCGAGGATAAACATAAGAAAGCACTTCTTGCATTGCTTCCCATACAGAATTATCATATATTGATGTCCCGAAAATTTTAACATTATCAAATTTTTCTACTTCAAATATCTCTCCAATTGATTGAACAATTGAAGTGCGTTTATTCATAGGAACAACATCGATTTTGTGGGCAAAAACATAGATTCGTGCTGTTCGACTCATATCTCCCAAGCTCTTAAGGGTTAAATCAAAGTAATATTTTGAGCGCATAACATTGGCAGCATCTGAAACATCAACCACAAAAATCGCAGCTCTCACGTCTGAGAAGGTCCTTTCCTTATATTGCTGGAAAATTTCATTAAGATAATTTGTTTGACCCCCAATATCAAATAGATTAATTCCTCCACCAGCTAAATTAAACAACTTTCTATTTATTCTCACTGTTGCGGGATTTAGTGCTGTTGCTTCTGGGGTGAAACCTTCAAAAACAACTTGCCGTATGGATGTTTTTCCTGATTGTGATAATCCTAAGACTACCACTTTAGATTCTAACTCGCTAGATGTAGGAGACATAAGTTCACCATTCTCGTTGAATTTATTCTACCCTACACTCTATTTTTAATCTTTTTATTTAGTCATATCTTAACACAATTGCGTTTTTTGTATATTCTGACTAAGACCAACAGTTAAAAACCAGATGGTTTAGAATGATATCATTATGTCCTCTGATAGAAAAAAAATCCTTCTTACTTGTGATGATGGTATACGAAGCAATGGTTTAGTGCAGCTTTATTCTGAGCTTTCCAAGTTTGCTGATGTAACCATTATTACTCCCAATGTCCAACGAAGCGCTGAAGGAAAAGCTATTACCATTAATCAAATTATTCGCGTAGAAAAGGAACAAATAACTCCAGATATCACCGGCTATTCTATCTCCGGATCTTCAGCTGATGCAGTTATTTTTGGTTTAAATGCTTTAGAAGAAAGGCCATTTGATTTAGTTGTGGCTGGTATAAATCAAGGATTAAATATCTCTTCTCATATTGTGTTGACTTCGGGAACTTGTGCTGCTGCTTTTGAAGCTTCATTTTATGATGTTCCAGCAATTGCTTTTTCAATGCATGTAAATCCTGCAAATTACTTTGTTAATCCGACTTTAGAAACATTTAGTAGTACTGCTGAAATTTCTGCTCAGATAACTAAACAAGTATTAAAGATGGATTTCCCAGAAAAATTAGCTTTTATTAATGTCAACTACCCATTCGATGCTTCAGATGATACTCCAATTAAAATCACTTATTTAGCAAACAAATTCCTTGTTTTCAAACCTGAATTAAGAAAGGATCCAAGAAACAATGATTATTATTTCTTTTGGGGTGACCCTGTCAAAGAAGCTCCTGAAGGGAGTGACATAGAAGCAATAGCTAAAAAATATATCAGTATCTCACCTGTTACGAGTGATTTGAATTTAAACAATAAAGAAGAAGAATTTACTCTGTTGGATATATTAGTTAAAAAATAGAAAAAAATAAGGTA
>JAGMDP010000027.1 GCA_023128635.1 Candidatus Heimdallarchaeota archaeon
AAAAGAAATTAATCTTTACTTATTTCATCTAGGTATAATTACTCAAAATACAATTAAAGCGTTATAGAAAAACAATCCTAGACATGTAGTAAAAATGCATGGGGTTTCTAGTAAATTCCTCCTTAGGTTTTTTCAGAAAAATTACTAGAAAATAACCTTAATCCGGCTTTTCTAAAGATAGCTGATTTAATTTTTTCATATATTGTTTTGATTCTTCGATTTGAAGATCATACCAGTGCCTATATGCTTCAGCAACAGCAAAAGAAAAACCAGTTCGTATATTTAAACAAAATATACTCGACACAAGAGGTTCTAAATGTTCTAAAGAACTTAATGGGGCCGTTGGTGTAGCAATGCAGACTTCTTCAGCTAGTTGATTTTTCATCCATTGTGAAGCTGCCTTCATGGAAAAACCAGAAGCTATCCCATCATCAACCAAAAGAACTTTTTTCCCTCTGGGAGAGACTGTTTCAGATAGATCGAATTCTTTTCGAAGAGCAATAATTCTATCTTGGGATTTCTTAACTTGCTCCTGTAATTCTTTATTAGATATGGTTATACATGAAATCAAATTATCATTCAGAAATACTTGTCCGTCTGGTGTAACAGCTCCCATTCCTGCTTCAGTTGACCAAGGTACTTGTATTTTACGAACAATCATTAAGTCAAAAGGAATGAGCTTGAAAACATTGGAAGTGAGTAAGCCATATCCAATAGGCAACCCTCCACTAGGAATAATATAAAGCAGATCAAATTCCTTGTCTTCCAATAGTTCTGCCAGTAATTTTCCTGCGTGCTCCCGGGAATCGAAAAGGTTCACTTTATTATACAATTTCCTATCTTCAATAATCAACTGAAATCAAAATAAACTATATTCTTAGTCGCTAAAATAATTTTTCATTAGAAAAGAGATGTATTCTTTTACTCCTTTCCATGACAAGCATTTATAGTCCATTCAACAAGTGGTTGAAGAGCATTAGCTAGTTTCTCACCTTTTCTTGTTAATGAATACTCTACTTTGGGAGGTAATTCAGGAAACACTTCTCTTTTAATTAAACCTTCCTTTGTGAAATCTGCGAGTCTATTAGAGAGCGTAGCATCACTTATTTTATCTCGAGTCCACCCCTTCTGTAAACTTTCTCTTAAATCATTGTATCGAAGTTTTTTGTTTTCCATTAACAAATAAATCAATTGAATGCCCCATTTACTACTAATGAGATGCATAATTCTTTGAGCAGGTATTAAACAAGGGAAACCATTGCTTTCCTTAGAGCATTCTGTGTCTGGTTTTGTCTTTATTGTATTATTCACTTTACTTCACATCTCTTTAGTTACTCTATAATAATTTAGCAAGATTTTAAATATAAATACTTTCATAAGTAAAGTAATAATACTTCAATAAGTAAAGTGATGAACCCATGAACTGCGAATGTAAAGGAAAAGAAAAACAAAAATGCGGCGAATTTAAAGGAAATGAAGATAAAGAAACAAAACTGAAGCACTTGAAAGAATGCAAAGAAGGATTGCTTGGAAAAATCGATGATATAGATGCAGCAATAAAGAAGATAGAAGGATAGATTCTATCCTAGAAAGGCAATTTATATTCAAGTAATTGCTTAATATCTTCTGTTCCTTTTTCTACTAGTTTTATTCTATAACTATAAGAGTACTTTCTATATCCTTTCAATTTGAACTCCTTATGAGTACGAGCTAATGCTGGCCAATCACCGCCAACTCCTCTTTGTTTATGATCAATGTTTACAGTAACATATTCACGTTTTGGAAGTGAATTGATGTGTTGGGCACATTCAAGATCAATCATAGAATAAGGCCAAGTACTGAAATTCAAAAAGGAAGGGTCATAGGATTGAAATAATAATCCCTCTTTCTCATCATTTGTAAGTGAGAACCATCTTATTTCTGAGCGATTCCCATTTTCCTGTGGTTTGACATAATTGTGAGTCATTTCATTGACAGGATAGGAGTAAATGCCAATTGCTGCTCCACTTTTTCGATCAAACATAGTTTCATGAGGACCTTTTCCATACCATTCAATATTTTTGAATTCTTTCGGAATAGACATCTGCATGCCAAAACGCAACATATTCACTCGAGGTGTAAACTTAACATCAATATGAATGTCCCCACTCCCAAATATAGTATAAATCACAACAATTGGAGACAAACCTAGAGGAATTCTAGATTTAGTAGTTATTCTCACTACCTTGTTGTTTAAACGTTCATAACTAATTTTTCTTAATCTCTGCCATCTATTGGCTCTTTTCCACCTATTTAATCGACGTTTTACAATTGGTTTAAGAATGGTTGGAGCAAAGGCTAAAACGCCTAGATCATTATCAATAGGTGCTCTCCAAAAATTAGGAGTTAAAGGAGCAACAATTAATTCTTTATTATTGGAAATGAGTGACCTTATTCTTCCAGATTTCTTGCTAAACTCTAATGCAAATTGTGGGTTTGAAACTTTAATTGATTCTTCCAATTCTTCCAAAAATAGCTCTGGAACAGAATCTTGCTCTAGATACAATGTTGGCTGTGATTTGAATGGTATTTGAAATTGATCCCAAGCAATAATATGATCCTTGTCAGCCCATAAAGTGTCTTCTTTAAGTTTAAATGATATTTTCAGGAAATACTCCTTATATGCAAGAATCTC
>JAGMDP010000270.1 GCA_023128635.1 Candidatus Heimdallarchaeota archaeon
AACACATAACTCAAACTAAGAATTATTGCGATATTCTTTATTAACGCTTGGAACTTTGGTAAAAACATCCAAAGAATCAATGCAATTATAGCAAAAATTCCTATGAAATCTGCTAAAACAACAAAGACATTATAGCTTGTTCTCGCCATTGCATAGACTAACTCTTGCATAAGGTAAAACAATATGCCTGTTAATATGACAGCAATAGAGATTTGAAAGAATAAAGTTTTTTTATTTTTCTCTTCAAACATATCAGAAAGAACTCCTGTCTTTTCTAATGATACTGTGAAAGCTCTTTCGTTAATAATTTTTTGTCATAATTAATTCTGAATTAATACATAACCATCAAATTGAAAGAAGAATAGCATATAGTTTATTAAAATTAAGAATTCTAAGTTCAAGAGAAATGTCAGAAATAATTATTCGACTAGGTTTAGAAGAAGAATATAAGAAGATTGCAGAAGTTTTCGTGGCGTCTTTTATTGAAAAACCAATTAAACCTGAGAGACAAGAATCAATCAGCTTAGGATTTAAGAAAATCATCCAGAAGAAAATTACAACCTATTATGTAGCGGTAGAAAATAAAGAGATTATAGGTATTGGAGGAGAGACTTGTTATGGTGGAGTTTCATATATAGGTTATATTGGGGTAATTCCTACACATAGAAGACGAGGAATCGGGTCATTAATTCTTGGGTGGATTTTAGAAGAAGCATCTAAGAACAATCCAACTATTGATTTATTCTCAAATCTAGGAATCGAAAATCTTTATCGAAAATTTGGTTTTGAAGATGAATTTTATACTCATATACTTGAGTTACCAAAATTTAATACTGAAATAGAATTAAAAGTAGATACTTTTGAGTCAAAAATTCCATCATGGATTTACGAATTAGATAAAGAAGCTATGGGGTTTGATCGCTCGAAATTACTTGATCATTTAGTTGAAAAACAAAAAACTAGCATTGTTTCTTTTGAAAGAAATGGATATGCTATTTGTAGTAGTGGACGAATTGGTCCTATGATTGCGAAAAATAAGCAAGCAGCTAAGCAAATTTTTGATTATCTTTTGTCAAGTGGAACAAAACGAGTTATTACTCCAGAGAATTTCAAGCCCTTTTTCACACAATATCATCCAAGGAAGATTCAATCAACCCTTAAAATGACCATTGGTGAACAAATTAAAAGCATTCCCTCTTGGATTTGGAGTTATAGTAGTTTTGCTTCCAGTTAAAACAATATGGAATCCCACAAGTAACAATTTTAAGTAAAGAGAATCATAACTTTTAGAGTATAGAATATATTTCCAACAATTATAACTGTGAGATAGGAGACAGAAGATTGGGTCACAAAAAAGGGCACGAAAAAAATAGTTACTTACAATTACAACAAAGATTGGACAAATC
>JAGMDP010000271.1 GCA_023128635.1 Candidatus Heimdallarchaeota archaeon
GGGAGATATTATGAAATTTCTGATGATGTGACTACTAGCATTGATTCTGTGTTATTGAGTTCTCTTGGAGAAGTGAATATGGGAGATCCTGCAGTACTACAAGCATTTCTTGAATATTGTTTTGTTAATTATCCTGCAGAATATTATTGTCTTGATTTATGGGATCATGGAAATGGTATTTGGGGTGCTTGTTATGATTATACCTCTCCAGATAATGATCGTTTAACTGTTAATGAAATGCAAACAGCAATTTCAGCTGCTAGTAGTAATCAGGGTGAGTATATTGATGTAATTTCTTTTGATTGCTGTGTTATGAATATGATGGAAATTGTCTATGAATTAAGAAATCTCTGTGACTATGTTGTTGCTTCAGAAGAAAACATACCGTTCGACGGGTTCGATTATGAACCAATTATTGCTGGTTTACAAGCAGATCCAACCTTAACACCATTGGAATTTAGTCAGTTACTTGTTGATGAATATGGAATTCGTTACGCGAGTACAGCGGCTACTTGTCTCTCAGCGATTGATACCTCTAAAATGGCGCAAATTGTACCAATAATGAATAATTTGGTTGGTAATTTAACAGAAGCAATCAACGATTATGATTACTATTACATGCTTTATTTGTCGAGGAGTGCAACTCGCTCATTCTCTGATGGAGCATTTGTGGATTTGAAGCATTTAGCAATGAAAATTAATTACTACATACATCTAGAAGATTTAGCGGAAACTACAGCAAATCTGATTTTAGCATTAGATGAGCTTATTGCTTATAATTGGCAACATGAAAGTTACCAAGGCACAGCTCACGGTATAGCGATTTTTATGCCAGTAACAACGTATCAGTTACCGACAGATGCTTGCTACGATTATGCAAATAGAACAGGAACTTTTGCAGGGATGGACTGGCAAGTTCATACTTCTTGGGGCGAATTCTTACGAGCCTATTATGATTACTCGGATTTATCACCACCCAATAGTCCACAGATGGTGGCAAAGGGAACCGAGACATCAACTTACCTTTTAGATCAAAACTACCACAAAGAGTTCATTGTCAGCATATCATCTGAAGCAGTCTACGAGTTTAACATGTTCTTATCATCAGGTGATATTGATTTTGAAATCGGGGCTAGCTTTTCACAAGGAATTGTAATCATTGCCAGAAGTTGGTTAATTAATCCAGATGATGGCATGATAGAAACATGTAGATTGTTGTTGTCTCCCAATATTTACTACATCTTTATTCAGGGCATGGCAGCCTCATCAGCATTTACTATCTTGATAGACGAATATGAGATACCAACAATAGAACTAAACACTCTTGAGACAACCGGTGGAGGTTCTTCAGAGGGAAACCCAACAGCTCATTATATACAAGACCTAGGTCATTATTACACAATCAATTTGAATATTGATCAATTCACATTTGTGCTAAATAATACTGCAACAACAGATTATCAAATTGTTATATATGATGAGAATTGGAATGAAATAGCAAGTCAAGCACCTGTTAGCATAGGATCTGATATTATTCTCGAGTATAATTGCACAACAGCAATGATTGTATTTATAGAAATTTATAGCACGGTGGGATCAGGAAACTTTACTTTT
This sequence comes from Candidatus Heimdallarchaeota archaeon, assembly GCA_023128635.1. Next base: position 1,615 of record JAGMDP010000271.1, read on the forward strand.
GAAATACAAGGAACACCCACAAAGAGGAATGGATTATCTTCTTTGTCCCTTCTGTCAATATTCATCTCAGCTAATGCTATTATTTTAACACTATATTCCTGGAGAAAAAAGAGAAAACAAAGGTGAAAATTAAGCTTTGATGAATGTAGATATAATGAAGAAAGTATTCAATGATTCCGATGACGGAAAGGATGTTGTTGGTACCAGATTAATTAAAAGATGGAAGCATGATGAAGGATCACTGAAATTATGGCGTGCGAGTTCTAATTTTATCTATACGTTTCGAGAAAATGACAAACGAAAAATATTACGAGTGACTCCTGATGCAGAAAGAACATTAGATCTACTTTTAGCTGAAAAGGATTTTACAGATCATTTGAGAAAGAAAGGCATACCAATTCCTAAACCAATTCTATCACTTGATCAAAACAAAATTGAAACGCTAATTACTGATTTTGGAATATTCCATGGAATTGTTACTGATTTCATTGAGGGAGATTGTATAGATGATCATAATGAATTCGATGATGAAAGATTTGTAGAATGGGGAAGAATATTAGCAAGAATACATAAAGCAGCATTAAGCTTTAAACCAAACCCAAAACGTAAACGAAAAACTTGGGAAGAAGACATCGATATGGCAATAGGATGGCTGCCACAAGAAGAAAAGGAATTTAGAGAGAAACTACAAACAATTAAGGAATGGATAAAATCAATTCCTCAAGATGAGTTTTATGGTTTACTACACTATGATATAGAACCTGACAACATAATTTGGACAAAGAAATCATATTACATTATTGATTTTGATGATGCAGCGTATTATCCATTTGTAGCAGATCTTGCATTCGCATTAGAAGAGATAAGAAAAGAAGAACCTGATGTTGAAGGAGAGATGCTTTACAAGTTCATTAAAGGATACACCTCTGTCAAAAGCTTACCAAAAGATTGGGAAAACCAATTAGAACAATTCTATACTTTAATGGATGTCTACAAATACGCTCGAGTGATACATGCTTTTGAGAACACAGAACCTAAAACAGATCGTGAATGGACTCAGAAAATGCGTGAAAGACTCAACAAAAGGATGAAGGAAACAAAGAAAAGACTACTAACAAAATGGAATATTTAGTCTAAATGAAATTACTTTTCAAAATTTTAATGAATTAAAAAATTTGTGCAATCCAATTACCGAATTGTTTTCAGCCTCTTGACCCCAACAAGATAACTGGATTGCGGTTTTTGTCTAGAATGAAACCTCCGTGAGCATTCTCCTTCACCGAGTGGTGAAGAAAAGCAGAGTCCGTATTTATGGCCTTCCTCCTGCGACAGAGTTCATCGGAGTTAATTGTCTAACTCATTATTTTCCTGCAGAGTCTTTTTTGCAGAACAATAAACCTTTTTCTTACAAGTATTTAATTTTTGTCCCGATACTAAAAATTGAGTTAATTATAATTCAAGAAAAGCTTTGAATATTTTCTTGGCCCATTTTTAATTAAATGTTTTTAAATAAGATAGGAAATTATATAATTGGAAAACTGAAATTAACTCAGTCGAGAAACGAATCTTTATATATTGTCCCGAGTCTTAAATAATTGTAGGTGTGGTAAAAATGTCCGAAGAGAAGAAAAAACGAGGTCGCCCCAGAGTTTATGATACGAATGCTGCTAGAAAGAAAGCATACAGAGAGAGGAAAAAAGCTGAGAGAAAAAAACTAGAAGTAGAAATTGAAAAGATGCAAAAAGATTTAGATTTTATTCGAAAAGAAATTGACCAAAAAGATCTTACTGATAATCCATTTTTACATTTAACCTATAAAGATTTAAGAAATGCTAGTTTGGAGCAACTAGAGGTATATTCTAATGATTTGATAGCAATAATTGGAGGGCAATATTCTCTTTTAAGTCCCCTACAAGTTATCGTAAAGGACATCATAAATCAATATTCAGTGAAAAAAATAGAGGATTGGAGTGCTTTTAATCCCAATCAAAAAGTAGCTATCGATGTTAGCGGGAAAATACTTGATTTCTATTCTATCATCCAGAATTTGACTTTATTGAATTTAATAGATTTAGAACTAAAGAATAGAGGTCAAGACAAGAAAATTGATATTGAGCTTTCTGAAATCGAAAAACAAATTTTCGAGTTAGAAGAAGAATTTGCAGAAAAGAGGAAAGTCAAGCTTTACGAAAAAACAGACTAGTTCTGCACTATTCTTTTTTCATTTTCTTTTAGATTCTATAGCGTTTAGTATTTTTGTTAGTTTATTTTCTATAATAACATTGATAATTTAGTAATCATTATTGAGTTTGATTAAATTGATAATGAAGAATGAAACTGCTATAATCACTGGTTCAACTAGTGGCATTGGTTTAAGTATTGCTGAAAAATTTCTAGAAGCAGGTTGCAAAGTTACTATTAGTTCTAGAAGTGAAGAGAAAGTGAAGAAGACTCTTGCTGGTCTAACTAAGAAGTATAAGGACTCAGTCATTGGTTTTGCCTGTGATGTAAACGATCCCAAAGCTTTGAAGAAACTCGTTGATAAAACAATAGAGAAATTTGGGTCAGTTCGTATTCTTATTGCAAATGCTGGAACAAATAGATCTTATGGACCATTTAGCAATTTAACGGCAGACATGGTTAGTAAAGATGCTATTAATGTAATTGGAACCAATTTGATTGGGACTCTTAATTCGATTGCAGCAGTTATGCCTCAAATGATTCAACAAAAGTATGGGAGAATTATCACCTTATCCGGTGCAGGAGCAGAAAGACCGATGGAGAATATGACCATCTATACAGCTTCTAAGGGTGGGATTGTAGCTTTTTCCAAAAGCTTAGCATTAGAAATGTCTAAGAGAGAAGAAGATATAAAAATCAATGTCTTTGCGCCTGGAATGATTAAGACAAATTTGGCATCTAATGCTGATCTTGTTCCTAATTGGGGTGCGGAAGAAGATTTTGAAGCCAATTTAGAACTTGTTCATGAATGTCTTGGAACAGACATTGATACTAGTTGTGATAAAGTAATTCCATATGCTTTACCTGAGCTTAAAGATAATGGGAAAGTATTTCGTGGATTCAAAATAATGAAGATGATTACCGGTGGAATGAAATATCAAAGAAAGATGAAAAAAGCTAGAAAGAGTACTTAGAAATCAATCTGATATTTACTAAATCTAGCAAGCCAACCTTCTTTGGTTGGCAATTCTTTGTAAAGTGCTTTACTAAGAGTGACAATGCTTTCCCCATCAACAAGGACTTCTATGTCTTTTTTAGTAGAGTAATTCTCCATTAAAGTCAGTAAGAAATCATGAATCGCAGTATCAATCCCAGCAGCAAGACACTTGCGAACAAACACTTTCTCTTCGGGGGAGAAATGCATTAAACTATCTTGTAGTTTCTATAATTTTTGGGCTTTGTAAACCCCAGCTAATAATTTGTCATAGAAATCAATAGCGTTGTCTCTAAGATTTGCAATTATAAATTGGCCGAATTTATCTAAAGTTTCTTCTGAATCCATTTTACTCAAGAGATATATAATCTTATTTTACTTTTAATCTCTATTATAATCCAAATAACACATACGTCATCTACATGTATGACAGTAAAAAAACGGATTTTTTAAAAACAAATGTATCATCAGAGAGAATAGGAGAAAATTAAATATATCTAGAAGCGAAACTCCTACTATTCCACTGAAATTTCCAGCTATTGCATTTATAATGATAATATTTGAAAAATTGAAACAGGTTATTTAAGATGGCTAAAAAATCTAAAAAGAAATTGGTTCTTATTGCTGATTCTGCTTGTGATCTACCAGTAGATATTATAGAACAATATGGCATTGTTATTCTTCCAATCTCAATCTACTTCCCTGAAGAGACGAGAACTCAATATGTTGATATCACCACAGAAGAGTTTTTCAGAATGATTGATGAGGAGGATTTATCACCAACTACCGGAGTTCCTTCGCCAAGAGTGTATAAACAAACTTTCGATAAAGCTCTTGAGAAACATGATGAAGGTATAATGATCAATCTCTCAAGCGATTTGAGCGGAATCCATAACTATGCTGTTATTTACGCAAAACAATTCGCTGAAGATAAAATCACTGCTGTTGATAGTAGGACTGCAACCCTTCCACTCGGACTTATAGCTTTAAAAGCAGCAAGAATGATCAAGGAAGGATTAACAAAAGAAGAAATCCTCAAGAAACTCAAAAAGCTTATTCCTAAAATCCAATTGAATGCTTTTGTTGGAAATTTGAAATTCCTGAAAAGATCTGGAAGAATATCTACAATAAAGCATATCCTTGGAAATTTGATGCAGTTTAAACCACTAATTTCTATTATAGATGGAAAAATAGTTTCTACCACACGTGTCCGAGGTGAAGCTGCAACAATGGAATTTATGAAAAATTTAGGAGACAAAGTTCTGAAAGCATTACCTAAAAATGAGACAATTGTTGTAATGCACTCACGAAATTTTGAAAAAGCAGAAGAGTTAGCCAAGTATTTAGAAAACTCAAACAAGAAGAAAACTGAGATTCTTATTTGGGAAATTGGTCCTGCAATTGGTGTACATGTTGGTCCGGGTGTTATTGGATTATCTTGGGCTGGTAAAACAGCTGATGAGTTACTAAAGTAGAAAAAAGAAGAAAAAGGATAGATGAATGATTAATTTCCTGTAAGCTCATCTATCTTGTTCAATCTTCCACCAATTCGACCAGTTATTGTATCAATAATTAATGCTGCACCACCAATGATGCCTCCAAAGAGTAAGCTAAGTTTTGGAAGATAATTTTGAACAACAGCATCAATATCAGCACTACTGTAAACAGCCATTATTTTTGCATCGATTAATTGTCCCAAACTCGAAGAACCATCAATACTAAGGAAATCAAGTAAAGCATCTATTGTTTGTTCAATTGTACCTAAACTTGTATACCAATTTTGAACTTTTGCTCGAAGGACAAAATAAAAGAATAAGACAATACCAACAAAGACAATTAAACCAGTAAAACCACCAGCTAGCATACCAGGGAATTTGTCTTGAGCAATGAATCCAGCAACAAATCCACCAATAGCACAACCAAGAATCGCAAGAATAAGTGCTAACCACCAGGATACTTGAAGACCACCGTAGATTAAACCTATCGCTGCACCAGCACTGACTAGACTCCCGATTATACCACCAAGAATTATTCTAATTAACGACATTGTAAACACAATGGAAGTTAATGCATAAGAATTAATAAATTTTAACTATACAAGATAAACTTTACTTCTCACTAATTGGTTTCTTGATTATTGAATTGATAAATTGAATAATTTTCTCAATTACTATTTCTTTTTCCGAACCAAAAAGAATTGTGTGAATAGAGTTTGCAGCAAAATAATCTTCTTTGATTTCGCTTTTAACTAACTCATGAATCTTCTGAGCATTGTATAGTGGAACACGATCATCCAATCCGGCTGTAATGGTAAAGATGGGTGCTGTTACCTTCTGAATTTCCTCTCGAGCAACTTCCATTAAATCCAACATATGTTCAACTGCTTTCAAAGCAGAAACACGATAATTTAACATGCTGTTTTTCTCCATGAGCTCAATTTCTTTTTTCCTTCTTGGAAAATATTTCAATAAATCTGCGACTAAGAATATATAATCTTGCATGAAATACTCGACTTTTATTGGAGCACACAATGTGACTATAGCATCGACAGATTCTTGGGCGGCTAAAATAAGAGATAATGTTGCACCCATAGAGTGACCAATTAGAACTATTTTATTACAATATTGCTTAATGAAATCATAAGCTTCCTTAACTGATCTGTACCAATCTAACATATTTGTTTGAGCTAAATCAGCGGGACTTGTTCCATGACCTGCAAGAAGAACTCCAAAAATAGAATAACCAAATTGATCATGAAGAAGCAGACCAAGATCATTCATTTCTTGAGCAGTGGAAGAAAACCCATGTGTAAGTATAATTCCTACTTCATTCCCTTTATGGAAAAAGGGACCAGCATTGTCTCTTACATTTCGTTCTACCTTTTCGGGAGCCAAATTATCTATTGCTGCTAGTATAGATTCCATTGGCAGGGAAGAGGAGATAAAAGAACTAGAATCTCTACGAAGAAAACTAATGGTGAATGAATTCAACCATGAAAACATTTCTTTATAAGGTGAGAATAAATTTGAAACAATCTGTTTTCTTGATGGTTTTTTCGACATATTGAATCCTCATCAAAATCTAAGTTTTTTACTCTGAACTCGCATCCAATGAAACATCTTGTTTCTGCATTTCAGCGATTTCTTTCTTGAATTTCTCAATTGGTTTCTCTTTCTTTCGACCAAATTTAGTAACTATTGGAATAAGAACCCCAAATGTTAGTAAAGCAGTTATTGGTATGATTGCCCAATCCATATTTAATGGACCATCGTTTGGTGGAAAAACAAGATCAATTGCTAAAAGTAAACCACTTGCTCCAAACATAAGAATTGGTCCCACAATCCAAGCAATAGCAGGGCGCTTTAAAATAATGAAACTCACAATATAGGCAAAAAATAATCCTCCAACAGCCCACCAAGCCCAATCAACTCGTATCCAGGCAGTATTAGGAGGAGTAACAACATCAATGATAATTAGAAATGCACTAATCAAGAAAAAGTTCAATGGGGTAACCCACCACTTATATTTTGGTATTCGATCCCAAAATGTTCTCTTAGCTTGTGAAGTGGTACTTTCCTTTTCTTCGGTAGGTGCTTGAGGTGACTGCAAAATATCTTTTGATTTTTTCTTAACTATTTCCTTTTTCTTCTTCGCACTCATGACAACCAATTGAAAATCTACGAATAACTATTTATTATTTTGTTATCAAGTCAAGAATTGAGTAACTATTTCACTAACAAATGATAGTAAAATCGCTACTTTTATATTTCTTCTTCAACAGTAATTGCTTTTCCATCATTGAATATTTTTCCATCTTTTAATTCAATAACTCGAGTTCCATCTCTTACAAGGTTTATATCATGAGTGGTAATCAACAATGTAAGTTTTAGTTGTTCATGGATTTTGTAGAGTTGATCCATTACATTATCTGCTAGTTCTGCATCCATATTTGCGGTTGGTTCATCTAATATCAGAAAACCTGGAGTGCCAAAATTAGCAATAGCTAGTGAAGCTCTTTGTAATTCCCCTCCAGAAACTTCTAATGGATATGAGTTTTTTCTGTGATCGATTTGAAATTCAGTGAAGGCCTCATCAATCTTTTCTTGAGGGAATTTCTTGAGAAGGATGTTATTACCTGAAAGCATATCCCTGATAAAGAGATTCTCAGTCATTGTGATAAATGGATGCAGATCTCCTTGTTGGGAAACAATGCCAATATTATTTCTTCTGAATTTGGCTCGCTCAGCATCATTCATGTTGTGTAATTCTTCATTTAAAACAGAAATTTTGCCGGCACTGCAAGGCTCCATTCCAGTAACAAGTTTGATAATAGTTGTTTTACCGGAACCACTTGGTCCAATAATGAAAGCCAATTCTCCTTTAATGAAATCCAAATTTATATCAGTCAAAGCGGGAACTTCTAAGTTCTTACTACGATAGATTTTATCAACACCCTTCAAACTAATCTCAATTTCTTTTTTATCAAAATAATCTGCTTTCAATGGAGTAATAGACAATTTTTTCTGTTTCTTCATTTCTTTGACATCAATCGTCTTAGGAGGGATTCCATCTGGATGTAAGATCTCAACTTTGGAATCCTCTGTTACAACAAAATCCAATTTATCCTTTAGATGGAGTAAATCATAGACTTCATTTGGGATTCGAATGTTTTGAGAAGAGTCAATCTGTCCTTTGAAAAATATAGGAAATTCTCGTTGATTGAGGATCCCACTTTCTTCAACATTGAAGAGTGAACTTACACGACCACTATGAATTTCACAAGTTCTATCTACTCCTTTTAGAAAACGCATATCATGCGTTACAACTAAAACAGTAGTGCCATATTCTCGAGCAATTTGTCGCAACATTTCCTTAACGATTTCAGTATTCTCAGTGTCTAATTGTCCTGTGGGCTCATCGCACAGCAAAAGAGGAGCATTTTTCGCTAAGGCACTTGCTATAGATGTTCTAATCATTTCTCCACCAGAGAGATAACTTACTCGACGATTTTCAAGATGAGCTATTCCTAGGGTTTCTAGAATTTCCATGTTTCGTCTTCGATTTTCAGAGCGATTATCTGAATATAAACTAGAAGCAAAATTAAGATTATCAATTACAGTCCCTGAGAGAAACAATGTTCGCTCTGGAAATTGATGAACTAATCCCACCATATTCAATCGATATTCCAATAATTCCTCTAGTTCTAATTTTCCAATATCATAAGATCCAACTCTTACTTCACCACTAGAAATAGTTACCATTCCTGCGAAGATTTGAATTAGAGTAGATTTCCCAGAACCGCTTGGACCAATTATCGAGATAACTTCTCCTTTCTTGACTCTTAAGTCAATTCCACG
>JAGMDP010000272.1 GCA_023128635.1 Candidatus Heimdallarchaeota archaeon
ATTCTGGCACTGAGGACATTCTTTTGCTAAAGTATTGATTATTCCTTTTTTACTTTCAATTGCATAGCAATTTGGGCAATGAGCGAGAAATCCTAAGGTACTCATTGATTCTTTGGCTTTTGTTATCCCTTTCTCAGCTAGCACATACGCTCTGATGTAGTGTTCTGTGCTATGAGCAAAGATTGGTTTAGTGCTTTTTCCTTGTCTTGCAAGATTTGTAGCAATAAAACCTACAAGCATTCTAACTGCAACTTCATGACCGATTGATGAATGAATTGGTTTTGAAGCGTATTTTCGTATGCATGCTTTCGGATATCTTCCACACATTGTAGCCATATCAGTGGATGTCACTGCAAGAAAACCATTATAACCTATTGCTTGAGCTGCTGAATCCATAAAAACTGAGGGAGACCCAAAAGGATCAACATCAATAACATCAAATCTATTTCTTTCAGCTGCATGTCTCACCATAATTTCGTTGGCATCTTCCATATGGACACTTGCTTTTTCCATTAACTTCAGTTGTTTTACATTTTCTTTGATTAAGTCTACTGCATGAGGATTTTTGTCATTTATAACCACAAAAATATTATCGATTTCATTAGCAATTCTGACTGCTCTTATTCCGCTTCCAGCCATAGGTTCACAATAAAGCAAGCTCTCCTTTTTTGAATACAATTCAACGTACACACGAAGAGTAGCTAAGGCAAAATCCCTGTTCAACTCCATGACCTTATTATAAAAAACCGGAGCATCAGAAGGTGGATAACTTATAGGCGATTTCCTAAAGGCTTCAACATTAGGGACCAAAACCTTTGTATTGCCTTCCACAACTGCTTCTAAAGGATAATCAACCATTTTCTTTTCCTTCTACATTTTTTGGCTTCTTCTTTTTCCTAAGTGGTCCTTTTTTCAATCCCTTAGCAATTGCATAAATTTCAGCACTACCCTTTCTTGATGCTTTTGGTTTGTAAAAATAAACAAAATGAAATAATATCTTCAGATTTGCTACAAAGGCTTCATAGAGGTCTCCCATAAATAATTTGCAGACGAATTTTCCTCCTCGTTTCAGGAACCCAGAAGCACACAATCTTAATGCTTGTTCTGTTAGATAGATTTGTCTTGCATGATCTGTACTCCAATTTCCAGATACTTTTGGACTAATATCTGACAGGATTACATCAACTGGATCACCTATGAGTGTTTTTAATCGTTCCTTTGTTTTAGGATCCGTGATATCTCCTTGTATTGCTATTACATTATCAAGTGGTTCTAAGTAATCAAGATCTATTGCATACACTTTTCCAGTTGGAATTACAAGATTACTCGCAACTTGCGACCAACCACCAGGAGCTGCTCCAACATCTATTACATAGTTTCCTATTTTGAAAACATTGAATTTCTCATTAATTTGTATGAGTTTATATGAGGCTCTTGAGCGGTAGCCTTCCCTTACTGCCTCTCGATAATAGAATTCTCTCTGACGCATTCTTCGTCTATGACTCATAGTTATTACCTCACATAATCATTAACTGATATCACATAAAAAAATAGAGATAATTTTAGTCTAATTAACTCTATTTCAAGAATCGAGTACCTTTCTTTGCCACTTGTTATATGATGATAAAGATGAAAAACAACAGTAATTATTACTTTTCTTCTTCCACTTTCGGTTTGGAAAACAACCATTTTGTGAATAATGGGCAATCTACGGAGGATATAGGATTCCCTACATTGCACCTGTCAAGTTCATAACAGGTGAAACATGGACATCCACCAATGTTATCCCATTGAATCATAAAGGTACTAGTCATTGATTTCCCTTCCAAACGCTCCATTAGAAATCGTTTTACGAAATAAGAACCATCTTTTGCTTTCAGTAGCTTGAATTCGTCTTTTACGGATTCATCCCTCAAGAGTTTTTCAAACTCTTTGAAGTTTATGGCTAGAACTTCTACTAAATCATCTGCAGCTATTTCTGTAACTCCGCGTGTATCATACATTTCTTGCAGTAATTGCTTGAATTCCTTTGTTATAGCAATCATTATTTTTTCATGACCTCATTGTCATTTTCGACTTGTGTTTTTTATCTATTAGTGCAGAATGATAGATTGTCTAGGCTTTATTTCGTCCAGTTTGCTATCCAAATATTCGGTTTTTTTGTGCGCCTTTAGATAATAGTTTAGGTTAATATAGCATATTCACAACTAACTAAAAAGTATTGTGCGTTCTTATTTAATAATTTTTCACTTTTGAATCTTTAGAATGTTATGTTTTCACACAAAATAATTGATTCACTTCTTTTTTTGACCGATATTTAGTAAATAATTTGTGGGAATGATTGTGTTAGGGAGATTCGTTCACCAGGTACTAAATGTTTTTGCCAACCGAGTGGGGTACGCAATTAAATACGGAAGATAAGCATCAATGGTTCCTTGTACAATGTTCCAAAGAGCATATCCTGCTGCTAGAATTAACGCCATCTTTGGATCAATCGATAGGGTTATTCCAGAATACAAAGGAACAAAGGCGAACAAGTTAAGTGTAAACATCAATAATAATCGAATTATAACTGCTAAAGCCATTAAGAAGGGATAATACTTTAGGAGATTTTCTGATGATTCATCTATTAGATTAATAATTCGACTCTTTGATGTGAACTTGTTTGTCTTAAAAAATAACCAGGGGACAACGATCATTGGTATTGTAGCTGAAAATTTTGCAAGCATTCCAACCCAAGGAAGGTATTCCGGTAAAAGTAAAATAAATACGGATCCTAAAATTGTTGCTAATAATCCACCTCTTATCCCAAAAACAATGTATGCCAAGATCATTGGGATAGCTATAAAATCAATGATTTTGATACCCATAAGAGGAACAGTTGGCATGTAGGGATTCACTAGAAACGCAAAAACAATACTCATACCGCCTAGAATAGCTCCTCCTGTTAATTCAACAAGTAATGTTTTACCTTTAAACTCCCTCATTTCTGGTAAATCTTCAGATTGCTCATGCTTGCCTTCTAAAGAATCTGTTTGTTTTTCTGTTTTCTCCATTTGTGTAGAACCTACTTATGTCACCCGATTCGTATGAGTCTGTGCGTTTGTCTTTAGCTGATAAATTATAAATAATATTTTCAATTACTCGTAAATGCGTAGCAAGTCCTAAAATTGATTATAGAGAAAAGATTTAGGGTAAAAATAAAAAATAAAGATGTAGAGGTGAATTATTCATCCTCTTCTTCTTCAATATCTTCTTCGTCGGGTGGTCGTAATTCGCCACGACCAGGTCTTCTTCTGACCTCTGGGACTCGTGCTTCGGCAGCAACTTTTCTTTCAACAAGGTAAAGTTCTACTATGCCTTCATCATCTTTAATAGCGCGTACACGAACCTTTCTGGGAGGTTTCTGAATACCTCGAGCCCAAATGAACTCATTTAGTTCATTATCAATTATGATATCTTCCGCCTTCATGTGCCTATAGATGAATTTCTTCATAATTCTAATGGCTCTTGGGGCTCTTTTTTGACGAGTAGATAATTTCAACTTCGGATAGAAGGGAATTGTATATATTCGTTCTTCTACCAGTTCATCTTCTGACAATTTTATTCACTCTCTTTGGTCGGTCTTTTCCTATTACCTATTTTAAATTTACTATTGGTTTTCATTCAGTTTTATGCTAAAAACTAACCTCATATTTAGCAAGGATTGTCTTAATATCACTAATTGTATTCATTGCAATAATATCATCATCTGAAAGAATAATATCGAAGTTTTGCTCTAGCTCAGAAATGATGACTAGGTGAGTCATGGAATCCCAAGCTTCATAATCTTTTCTTGATATTTCTTCTGTGAGTTCTTCTTTGTCGACTAATAGTATTTTACTAACAATGTCTATGATTTTATCGTAGTTGTTTTCACTCAATCTTCTTTCACCGTCAGATATTTTGGAAAGGCTATGGGTTTCTTCAATTGTTTAAAGGACCATTTTATTGTTCCATTTGCTAATTCTTCTTCAGCATCGAAGTTGTGATCTTTAAAGAAATCTTTTACTAGAGGATTCTTTTTAGTTGGTATATATTCAGCTTTTATTTCTTGTGCTTTCGCAGTTATTGCATCATTTATTATTTTCGTTAGAAATGCTGTTTCTACTTTTCTTCCGATCACTCTACAACTCATTAGGAAGGTATCGATTTGCCATACTTTCTGATTTTCTTTGTTTACTACAGCAACCCCAACAATTCCTTCTTCTCCAAATTTATCTTTTATATCTAATATATAAACATTAAATTTCGCAGTCTTTTTATGCATCTCTTCTACTTGGGCTTCAGTATAACGTCGGGTTGTTACGTTAAATTGATTGGTTCGATTTATTAGACTGGTAACTCTGGGCAGAGCAAATTTATCGGCTAGCTTGATTGTAGCTACGATTTCCAAAGTTTTGATAAACTCATCAATGGATTGTACTTTCCTTCGGATACCCTCTCTTTGTTTTCTGAAATAGTATTTTTCCCCTCGAGTCAAATCTTCCTTTGTTATTGCTAAGGTGTTGAAATCATTTAATTGCTCAAGAGTTTTCTTGTAAAGAGCAGGACTTTTCGGCAAATCAACTACTTTAACATCCGGTAAAGCTTCTTTCACTCTTGCACGTTCTACCGGATTATCATCAAAGAAAACCATGCTATCTAATCCAATATTGATTTCCTCAGCAAGTTCGATCATATTTTGTACTTTATCATTCCAATTAATTCTGTGAGCAGCAAGATGTGTTTCTTTTATTTGCATGTAAGGATGTTTTTGAAAGACTTCTAAAGCATCTGCTTCGTTGTTTTTGCTATTAACCGCTAATATTATCCCTCTTTTGAAGAGGGTTAAAAGTGCTTTCTGAAAATCTACGAAATGGTTTCCAGGATAATTAACGTTAAGTTTGATCCCATCTAAACCATCTTCTCCAATTATACCTCCCCATAAAGTGTTATCTAAATCTAGTACGATGCATTTCCTATTTCTTCCTTTCAAAGGTTTGATGTAACTCATTAAGTCATAGGAAACTGCTGGTAGGAATTTCTCACTAAGTAATAGTGACCCTCGATAATACATTGGATAATTGATGTACTCGTCTTTACCGAATTTGCTAGCGGTTTCATCAAAATCAAAAATGAATATTGTATTATTATTCTGAAATTGAGTTTCTAACTTGTCATTGATCATCTTGTAAAATCGTTTCAAACCAATTACTCTTTTTTTATCCAAAACTCCCATTGGTGAAAAGGTTGGTGAAATAAAATTACTGAAAACTATCATCGAATCTGTGTTTTCTGCTAATTTTGCTAGAAGATCATTTAGTAATTCAATTATTCTGTCAATTTCCTCTACAATGATTTTTTCTTCGAGTCGTGTGAAATCTATAAGAAAGTTCTCTTCCAAAAGAGATTCAAGCTCAATGAAGAAGAATATTATTTCCGGTTTAAATTTATACAATTTACTTTTCTCATCAATGATTTCTTCTTGAAATCTATTGAACGGAGCGACATATATTTCTGGGAAAAGTTCTTCCATTCGGCAATCAATATC
>JAGMDP010000273.1 GCA_023128635.1 Candidatus Heimdallarchaeota archaeon
GTCGCTGTAATTTTCAACATGATATAACAGCATTAGCAGGAGAACTCATGAAAAGTATTGAAACATCTCGAGATAATTGGTCGTTTTGCGAAAATGGTGTGATAGATTTTATCGGAGCTTCAATGGGGGGACTCATTGTACGAAAGTTCATACAAGATTTCATGGTAGGTGAAAATCAAATCTCAACAAAATCTAGGGGAACACTAAGAATAAAAAACATAGTTCTAATAGCAACTCCAAACTATGGTTGTAAAATAGTTGATTTATTACAAAATCCAGTAATTCAATTATTCTTGCGTATTCTTTATGGTAAGAATAACTTTTCTCAAAGTAAACAAGTCCAACAAATTAGTGTTGGACGTATGAATGTCTGGGAGCCACTCTTTCGTCGCTTATTTACAAAATATACTCCTATCAATGTCTTTCTTGAAAGATTAAATTCGACAATACAAACACCCGGTAATATCAGATGGGTAACAATACGTGGTACAAAAAGAAAATGGTTTACACGTTTTCTTTATAGTAAGAATGTTGAGAGTGATGGAGTCGTTGCTGCAGTAAGTGTCCCACTCAAAGGAGCAGAAAATATCTCGGATAAGGATTTCGGGATTGGTTTGTCTTGGAATCATAGAGATCTGTACAAAAACGAGGATTTCTGTAGTTTCCTAGTAGATCTTCTGATGTTTAATATGCAAATTACTGATTATCACAAGAACAACCAGGTAAATTTCACTCATAAAATTTCCAAGAACAAAAGATTCTGGAAGAACCCACGAAAGGGTATAGTGAGACTTCCAATTCATTCATATCAGAAAATTTCTGAAAAGAATCCTTCTCAACATTGAGGACTTTAAAAACTAAATTCCATATATACCAGTAGTTAAGAATTGAATTGCGTGGAATTAAAAGGTCGACGATCTACTGAACATATAATTCCTTGAAAAGGACATGAAAAAAATCTTGGCTACTGAATCAGAAAAAGAAGTACTAAAAAAAGCATCTCCATTTTCACTCGAAAGTATGCATTTAGATTTCTGTGATTCATGTCTCTATTCCTGGTGCCTTCTTAAAAAGAAAGTGATTTATTGCTCATTACGATATCGAGGGGAAATTGGATTTGTTTGCACAACAAATTCATGTAAAATTAAATAAAAAAGCTTGAATTTTCTGCCCAAAAAACTGATTATCCTACTTCTAAGGTAATACTGTCATATTCTCGGCATATTAGCAACTTAATAAGTCTAGATTAGAGCATTTGTTTACTTGGATGA
>JAGMDP010000274.1 GCA_023128635.1 Candidatus Heimdallarchaeota archaeon
GTGCCATAAACATTAGTCTCCAGGTAATCAGCAACAGCATCATTGTCACTGTCAAATCCAACAACATATACGCTTGAAATTAAGGGCATGAAGATTAAGTCATCTTTTATTATTGGTACATTCGTCATATCATAATACTCGAACTGAGTGGAAGTGAATTGTCCATAAAGGTCAATATTATATGATGCATCTAACTCCCACAATTGGAATTCTTCATCTCTGGTTAGGAAGCACAGTAGATTATCCTTTATCGTAAAATGATAGATTCTATCGTCTATAGTAATATATGAAACCAGAACAGGATTAGTAATATTTCCTAGATCATAAATGTAAAACTCTGTAGGATAAATATTCTGAATAAATAAGAAAGACCCATTTACTATGATTTTTGAAGGCGATTCCGTTAAATTAATTTTAGAAATTGTTTCAGGGGATAATGGATTAGTCACATTAATAATTTCAAAGGAATAATCTCCAGATGTTCCGGAAGCAACAATGAAGAATTCGTTGTATACTGCAGTTTCGCGAATATAGACATATGTGTTTGAATCGAATAGAAAGGTTGGATTCGTTGGATCAGAGACATTTAGTATTAGATACTCAGTAAATCTCTCGAGGAAAGCAAGACCATTCTCAACTATAATTCTGTCAATACCATACTTTGTTCCTAAACGAGCTATTATTCCTGGGGATTCCCAGTTAGTGATATTAATGATCAGGAATTCCTCAGTTGGTGAAGTAAAACAATAAATCAAATCATTCTCGTAGTAAGGTTCTCCATATAAGTTTTCAATGAAGATGTAGGAAACAACTACAGGGTTGAGAATATCGGTAATGTTCAGAATTTTGAAGCCTTGACTATTATATTTCAGTATTGCATAGTCTCCAACAAGATGAATACCATTGATGTGCCCTGAAAATTCATGTATAATTTTTGTTACATTCGAGTAATCAGAAATATTCAATAAAATAAAGCCAAACAACTCAAGACATATAGTAGCGATCATTCCATCAACTTGAATCCTAGAAAAGTAAAGATTACCAATGGGGAGTAAATTATCATATGAGGCTAGTAAAGTGATACTATCAGGATTCGAGACATTGTAGATTACGAGTTCTGCGTCTACATCATTAACAACATATGCTAAACCATTCTGAATAGAAAATGAAGCTGAACCAAAAGCACTAATAGAATCCCTCTTATTGAGCATATAAACATTAGAGATATCCCATATTTCGATTATTTGGTATGATAATAAGTAGAGATAATTGCTCTTTACTATTAAATCATAGAAGGGTTCGTTTAGCGCTCTGGCAGCAATTGGTGCAGGATTCAGGAGATCGGAGACATCAAAGACTACTAGGATGTCATCTTCTGTAAGACAAAACAAGTAGTCATCTTGCTTTTCTATTCGACGGTAAATTTTCTCAGCTAAATCTTCGTAGTAACTAATTATATATGGATTCAAGGGGTCACTGAAGTTGTATATCTGGATCCCGTAAAGCGAACCGGTAGTTGTAAAGTATGCAATTCCATCCTCTAATGTAAAATCTTGAGTATAACTAAGAGGTATTCCGTTTAGTAAAACTGGATTAGATAAAACACTACAATCCACAATTGAAAAAGAATAACCATAACCTGAACGGAGATAAACAATATCATCTTCAACAATGACTTTGTGGCAATATTGAATACTAGAAATCTGACTAAGTAATACTGGGTGAGCTGGATCAGACATATTGTAGATAACTAATCCTCTATTAGTTGCCAAGTAAGTTATGTTTCCAACAACAGCTAAATCATTGATGTCAGTATAACTTGGAAAATCCCAGCTATCTAAAAGAGACAAATTGCGATAATGAGTATCATTTTCAGCCGTTAAGAGATTATCATAAGACTGCTTTTCCTCAAGATTCACAAAGTCTTGTTGATTTTCATTTTCAGTTTCTTTTGAATTATTGAATGATTCCTTATCAAAAGCCAAAGATGTTGTATGGAGTAATCCAGAGATTACTATCATTAAACAAAAGATAAATACCCATACATTGCCAGCTCTTTTCATTCTCACCCAATCCATCTTCCGTCAAGGTTTTACTAGGTAAGCTAAAAACCTATTATCAAGATGATTTCCTAGCTATAATTGGGTAAAAGGTTTAAAATAAATTTGGTTGCTTTTGAACTTCCGTTTAAACGAGTAAATTGTAGTATGGCTTCATTAATTTGTCGTCTTGTATTAATCGTTCAAAGTTTTCATTGGTAGATTCCACTAGTTCCTCGTTTGGAGTTCCACGAACAGTAGCGATTTTTGTTATCATAGTGAAAAGGTAGTCCGGCATGCTTCGCGGAGCACCTTCCGGAGGATTCGGTTCAGTTCTGCAAGGACCATCTGTTTCGATTAGTAAACGATCTGAAGGTATTTTCTCTACGATTTTTTGAAATAATTTCCAATCATCTTCTGTCATTTCTTGTTTGAAAGCATCTAAAATCATGTTTCCACCGACAGAGAAATAACACCCAGTATCAAGTAGTTTCTTCATTGTCTCGAGTGAACCTTTGTACCCATGAATAATCACTTTTGTTAAGGAGAATTTCTTGATTAACTCATAGCCTTGTGCCTCAGCACCATCAAGGTGGAGAACGACTAATTTGTCTTGATCTCTTGCTTTTGCGAAAAAGTGTTCCAGAAGTGTGTATTGGCATGATATTGTGATTCATCTTCCAAGTAGTAATGATCTAATCCAATCTCACCAAATGCTATGGCCTGATCAAATAAATCATCTAACTCTTCCAACTTGTTCAAGTATTCATGAGCGACTTGTGGATGAATACCAAAGCAAGGTAAAACATACTTGCTTTTGGTAGCAATCTCGAGTGTTTGTTGGTAAGAATCGGGGTCAGTGGAACTCGAAACCACCAAGATTTTGTGTTCATCCAGTATCGCTAAAGCTTGCTCAAGAGCGCCCTCATAACGATTATACACATTAGTATGGAAGTGGGAGTCAAGAAACACAGTTCTAATCCTCTAGTTGTTCTAATTTAAAGACAACTGGACGAATACCATCAGTGCAGCAAGAATACATGAAAGGTTTATCCACCCAAGGTTCATGATCGCCGCCTAAAGAAAGCACTCTCACATCAGAGAAGATATCTTTCCAAGCATACGAACAGAATCCTTCAGGACAACGGACTCTTTTATCTACTATGAATTCATCCCCGTCCTTGAATGCGCCACAAACAGTGTATCTCTCACTGTTTGCTCTTACAGGAACTTTTCCATCAAAAACATGCTCTGGAGTTACTCGTTTTACAACGGTTAATTTTACTCTATGTCTAACCATAGTCTCATTCCTCAATTGATTATTGGTCCGTATTCTTCTTTGTAATTAAAAAGGCACTCAAAGCTTAGGATAATAAAGTGAAGGAAGTTTCAGAGTAAAACTCAAGGAAATTGATTAAAATACTAAATTAAATACTAGAATAAATACTTCCCAAGCCTAAAGATGAAAATTGTGATTGATCATGAAGAGGAAAAATTTGGAGTTATCAGTGATGCTTATTCTAGTAGTAATCCAAATACCTGTAACACAATTTGATTCTATAATTGAAACTGAAGGAACAGCAACTCAAAACAATCTACCGCTAATACTACAAGCTGAATTTGATCCTTTAGATGCTGAAATATTCATTGACTCAGATTCTGTTCTTGAGGGGTTTGGGTTTCCAGGCAATGGAACAGAAAATAATCCCTATCGAATTGAAAATTATATCATTGATACCTACAAGCTATTTGGTATTCTAGTTGTGAATACAACAAAGCATGTGATTGTTCGTAACAATAGTGTCTCTGCAAGTTACACTGCCTTGAAAGCGGAATTCAATGCTCCGGGCACAATTTCGTTTCATAGCAATACATGTCACAATAGTACTATTGGGATGTGTGTCAAGTATACAGCCGATATACATGTGCAAAACAATACTTATTTTGACAATAACTACGGAATGACCTTTAGCAGTGTGCAATTCTTGGAGATAGAGAAAAATGCTGTTTTTGATAATGAGAAAGGAATAAACATGGAGAACAATAATTCGTATTCATTTGTTCGATACAATAATCTCTGGGGTAATGAAGAAGCTTTACTCGTGATAAATACTCGAGATGTTCTGATAGAAAACAATACAGTCAGAAATAATGATTTGGGGATAATACTCAGAACAATGAATTCTAACATTCCAACTGTGAATTGCACTATTGTCTATAACTTGCTGGAAAACAACACTGGGTACGGAGTGACGATTCCAACATTCTACGAGCATAGATGGACAGAAGAAAATAGTATACACCACAACACATTTGCTAATAATAATGATAAAGGAAAAAAAGAAGCACTAGATGATGGAGTCAATAATGATTGGGATGATGGAATTAATACTGGAAATTACTGGTCTGATTGGTGGGGAATAGGAGCATACAATATAGAAGGTATAGCGAAAAGCAAAGACAGCTACCCGTTAAATGATCCAATACATGAGGTTACTACAAAAATTCCTGGTATTTTCAAGGGGAGAATCATAATATTTGTAGTATTTGCTCCGATTCTATTAGGCGGATACATATTCGTTCAAACACGGAAGAGGAGAACTAAGATTAAGGAAAATGAGGAGAAGAGAGAGTAATGGAATTTATCATAATAATACCCTTACTTATTATTGCTTACGTGCTAATAGATTTAAGAAGAGTAAGAAGAAAAAGCGAAAAAGAAGGAGAAAAGTGAAGAAAATGTCAAAAATTGGTACTTATAAAGAAAAACCCTTTCCTAAGTCTCGAGAAATTATTATAGAATCCGTTGAAGCCGGTAAACGGATGAATCATGTAATAGGGATGTTCGAGCTTGATGTAACTAAAGGTCGAGAGATTATTCGAAAATATAAAGAAAAAACTGGAGAACAACTGTCTTTTACTGCTTGGATGATAAAATGCATTGGTCAAGCTGTTGGCGAACAAAAACAACTTCATGCTTTAAGAAAAGGTAGGCGAAAAATCATCATCTTTGATGACGTTCATATCAGATGTAATATTGAGAAAATGATTGATGGAGTAAGGACAATTTCAATTCATATTGTTAGAAAAGCCAATGAGAAAAGTTTTCGAGAAATACATGATGAAATCCGGAGAGCCCAAGGACAAGAAAATGAGACTGGAAAAACTCAACCAGGAAAAAGGAAAAAATCCCTTAAAGGTCCAAATCTGTTAGTTTCCTTGCCCAAATTTATTAGAAGAATTATCTGGTGGAAGTTAAGGAAGGATCCATTCTACATACAAAAAAACCTTGGTACTGTCGGGGTGACTTCATTAGGATCTATGTTCAAGAATAGGCCAGGATGGGGAATCACTAGTAGTCCACATACGCTGAGCATAGCTTTAGGATCCATTGCAGAAAAACCCGGAGTAGTAAATAAAAAAATCCTAATTCGAGAATATCTTAGTATGACTGTTATGTTTAACCATGACGTTGTAGATGGTGC
>JAGMDP010000275.1 GCA_023128635.1 Candidatus Heimdallarchaeota archaeon
GTTATGATAGAGATGCGTATACTAAGGGGAAAGCTAAATTCATCAAGAAAGTTGAAGATAAGGCTAAGAAGGAACGACTAAAATATATGAAATAGTCTTAACCAAATAACTAAACTTCTTTTCATCTGATTTAGTATAAAGCATATTAAGGAAAGAAAAAGAAACAATGATTAGTTTATCAAGTTTTACAACAAACTAACCGAAGTTCCAATTATACTCTTTTGCTAAGGTGTAGGTTATTCGCATATTCAATAATTCACCCATGGCAGCATTTGACATGATTATTGCTCCTTGACCAGTCAAAGCAGAACCAAGTAACATGCAATTTGCACCAGGAAGGTTTCCACCAGGATGTAAAAAGAACGTATCCTTATCATTCTTCATTAAGAAAAATCCTAGCGCTTGATCTGTAAAACCCATTAATTCTGTAGGTCCAAATGATTTGTAGGATGTAAATATACTCTTAGCTGTTTCTTGTGATATTATCTTTTCAGATTTTCCATGGTATGCCTTCATAATTTCAATGACGAATTTAGCTAAGTCAATTGGATTACAACTCAAATTTCCTTGTGCCATTGCTGCTGGATGTAATCCTTTACCTTTCACTTCTCCTTCTGCAGTATGATGCAAAATTGCTCTTTCATTCATTTCTTCAGGTAAAGGATACTCTAATGTGCTATTTTTCATTTCTATTGGATCAAAAATAATTTCCTTCATTAATTGAGTAAATGGTTTCCCCGCAACATCTTCAAGTATTTTTTGAATGATGTTAAAAGCTAAATTTGAATACTGATGTTTCGTACCAGGCTCAAAGACTAGTTTTACAGGATCATTTATAGCTGGAGATTGGCCATTTAAGACATCAAGTAGTGATGGAGATGAACCTTCTTTATAGCTATAATTACTTTCTGGAGGATTAATACCTGCTGAGTGAGTTAATAATCTTCTAAGAGTTACTTTCTCTTTCTTTGTAAATTCACTTTCTGGAATCTTCCAATCTTTCAAATATTCATTAACATCTGTATCTAAATCTAGTAAACCATTCTCTACATAATGCAAAGCTGCGACAGCAACTAGTGCTTTGGTTGTTGATGCTGCTTCAAAAAGTGTCTGTGAATTAACCTCTTTTTTAGAATTTAAATCTTGTACTCCAATGAATTTTGACCACTCTATTTCAAAATTATTTATCAACACAATTCCCATTCCGGGCACATTAAATTGAGTCATTAAATCGCTTAATGCTTGTTTTTCTTCCCAAACTGGAATCGGTTTGCCCTCGAACTTGACTGCTATGACATTATCAAGTATCTTTTGTATTTGCTCATCTTTTCTATCTGACATTTTCTTAATCACCAATAAACAATATACTTTCTAATTAATACAGAGGGTGGACACTTTTTAAGTAAGAACTGGATATTAATGACCATTAAGTGTTAAGTCACCACTAAATCAAAACTGCCTTCAATATTTTTTAAGGCATGTAATACTGCTAGAGAAGCACTTTCCTTAGTACTTTGATCTCCCCATGTTCCATCTTCATTTTGATTTTCGATTATCCATGGAAGCGATAATAGTATACCGAGTTGTGCTGCTTTTGTTTTATATTTTGAGAACACTTTCAGGAAGGTGTAAGGACTAAGACTATTCTTGATTAGTTCATCCATCCCGTAGGAATTATTGTATGCATTATATAAAACCACTACAAAACGCCA
>JAGMDP010000276.1 GCA_023128635.1 Candidatus Heimdallarchaeota archaeon
GATGGAATTGTTCAAGCAATTTCTCCGGAAGTTGTCGTTGGATGCTCGACAAATGGTGAAATCGCTTCTGGTTATTGGAGAGAGAGTGTTATTGCAATTACTCTTTCAACTGATTACATGAGGTTTGGTATAGCAACAGAATCAAATGAGAAACTGGCTTCTGGGTCAAAAGAAGTCTATCAGCAATTCTATGAGCGAGCCATTAAAGATTTGCGAAATAAGATGATTTTTCATAAATCAGAGATGACTGTTCCAGTTAATCCTCAAAATATCACCCCTGATTTCGGTATGGTTTTTCTTCCGGGAACAGATACAGAACTCGATCCAAAAGCGAATGAAGTAGTCATTAATTTAAGAGAGTTCTTAGGAGATATACCCTTAATTGGTGGAGTGATAGGAGATGATTGCAATTATGAAACTGGTTATGTTATCTTCAAAGATGAATTCCTTGAAAATCACACCATTTTAATTCTTGGTCGCTCTGATTTAGAGTTTTCAATGGCTCAGAAACATGGATATCATCCAAAGAAAGAATTTTCTGTAACAAGTTCAAAAGGAAATAATCTTCTAACATTAGATAATCGTCCTGCTTCTGAAGTTTATTTTGAAACTCTGAATTTACCAGTAGTTGAGATTTCGGATATGCGGGATGAAATTTGTGCGATAAATCCTCTTGGAATTAAAAATCCCATTACTGAAAACTTGGATATTCTCTTTCCAATGTCTCGAGGAAGAGATGCAACAGATCTAGTGGTTTCACAAAAAATTCCAGAAGGTTCTAAGATATTTGTTACTGAAGCAGATGCCGAGGAATCCAAAAAAGCAACTTTAGAATCAATAAAGGAAGCCTTTTCCTCTGGACGAATTAAGGATCCTCGAGTTGGCATTATCTTTTCTTGCGTCGGACGTAGCACTTTTTACTTTGACCGAGCTTTAGCAGAAATTGAAGAAATAAGGAATCGATTCAAGTATACAGATATTGGTGGTGCTTATTTGTATGGTACAATATGTGGAAAAAGTACCGGGATATCAGAAGGAACTTCCAGTACTCTACTAATAGGTAATAATCTCAGAGATAGAAGTAAAGAATCGAAATGATTGTTTTTTTTATTCTCAACCTTAAAGATTATCAGAGAAAGTGACAGCATTATGCCATCCTTCTCTTTTTAGAATTTCATCAGACATTCTAAGTATTTTCAATTTCTTTTGTAAACAGACAAATGTATGAGGTAATTCACCAAGTAATTCCCCCATAGCGTGTGCATGCACTTTCTTCTCAGATTCTGTACTAAGAACGATTTTTTTCCCTCTTATAATCTCACACTTGGGATGAGTTATATGCGTTCCATTTTTGAGCTTGGTTGAGGTAATTAAAGTTTCAAGAATTCTCGTGTTACCAATAATAACCACCTCAAGTAAACCATCGTCAATTATTGCATTGGGGGCAACCATTTTCTTACTACCAGCTCTTTGACCATTCCCAAGCATAACAGTTAGAACTTTACCATCTCTAACTACACGTCCATCGTCAATGTCAATCCGCATGTGTCTTGGACGGTAGGTTAAGATAGAACGAATCAAACCAATATTATAGATGATTCTCGTGCTTTTTCCGTGAACGATCTCAGAAAGATAACCATCTATACCTGCCCCAGCTATTCCCATGCAATATCTATCACCATTATTAATCTCCATACAATCTATTATCCGATGTTGCTTCTCTGTGAGCATTTCAATTATATCTTCGATTTTATTGGTTTGTCGTATATTGAAAGCATTATCATTCCCTCTTCCCGAAGGAATAATTCCTAGCGTAGTCTTGAATCCAGTTTGACCGATACCAGTAATAATCTCATTAATAGTACCATCCCCTCCGTAACCAACTATTACATCATGATCATCAACGGATTCTTTGACAATACGAATAGCATCATTCCTTCCTTTAGTCCATTCAACTTCGAAATCTAAGCCGGCCTCTTTGAGAGCCTTAACAACTTTTGGCCAAGCTTTTCTGGCTTTCCCACCATAAGTAGCTGGATTGCAAATTATTTTCATACTTGTTGTTCTCCTGTTATACGAATCTCAAAACCATCCTCAAAGTAATATCTAATGACGATTTTTAGTAGTTTCGAAGATTCTTTGCAAAAACATTCATTTTTTAGAATTTAATTTCTAATGGTCATTTAACAAAACTTATTTTAACATAAACGTTAACAAAAAGTGAGTAGTTAAGGAACAAGAAAAACGCACTCATTTACAAATCAAATTTCCATTAATTTCATCTATTTATTACGAATTCCTTATGAGGAAAGATTAGGTATATTGCAGGAGTTATAGAAAAATGCCCATCGCTAGACAAGTTATGATACTGACAAAAGAGGGGTTATTACTTCTAGATTACAAATTCAGAGTGGATGATGCAGATTTAATGGAAACTGATCCTGATCTTCTATCCGGTATGTTATCAGCAATTCTCGCTGTAGCTAAAGAAACAACAGGCGGGTTAGTACAAACCATAAATCAGGACAAATATAATGTGCTAATAAGTGAAGGGGAAAAAATCTATGCGCTGCTCTTTATTGATGAAGAAAGCAGAGAACTTGATAACATAGCAAAGCTGATTGTAGGAAGATTTGAAGCAAAATACAAAGAAGAATTGAAGGAAATAGTCACAGATGTTTCAGTGTTCAAAACCTTCCTGAAAGACCTAGAAGAGATTTATGCTCAAATATTCAAAGTAGATGCAGAACTACTCACGAAAATCATACCAGAAGTAACCAACATAAAAAACGTCTCTATATTTGAAAAACCGATGAATCATCAAGTATACACCGGACCAAGAGATCCCTTCGTAAGTGACTATGAACATTATTTCCAGGAATTTGCTTTGAAACTCATCGAAAGCCAAGCAGAATTTTCAGAGAGGACTCTACAATTTCCAAATAGAACAATATTGGATTTCGGAACAAGAGTTATTGTACTAGAAGATCTTGGTTCACACGTGTTAATGATAATAGGCGAAAATGCAGATGATATATTATCAAAAATAAAGAAAATAAGAAGGAAAGCAGGATTACAATCTCTTAAGAGATAATTGTTGCCGGGCATAAGCGCAAGCGGAGTAATTTTATTCGCAATTTTTCACAAGTTTTAAAATACTTGAGAAATTAAACAAGGCAAAGACTAATTGGAGTTTTGGCAATGCGAGAAGACGTGAAGAAAATTTGGCCAGAAATAGAATGGATAAAAGATAAGACACTAAAAGAAAATGTCTACAAAACATGGGAATACGCATTAGAACAGAGCGTTTTAAGTGCAGAAGATTTAGAGAAAATACCATTTACATTATTGATTAAGGATTGCAAAGTTACTTTTATGGAGCACAAAAGAGCAGTCGTATCCATAGCAGTGGAAGCAGCAAAAGTCATGCAGAAGTTTTTCGGAGAGAAACTACCAATAAAAATGGATTTACTAATTGCTGGAGCGATACTCATTGACGTCGGAAAACTATTGGAATACGTTCTAGAAGATGGAAAAGCAGTGGTAGGAAAAACAGGGAAACTACTACGACACCCATTTACAGGTGTAGGGGTAGCAATGATGTTCGACATACCAGATGAAGTGTGCCACATGATAGCAACACACTCAAAGGAAGGAGACCTAGGAAAAAGAACAGTAGAAGGCATAATAGTACATCACGCAGACTTTATCAGCTATGAACCATTCAAAGCAGATACACTACGAATATAAGAGAAACCATATTCTTAACAAACGAAAGATTCAAAAAGAAAAAAGAAGGAAAAAAGAATCACTCCCGTGGGCGGGTGATCTAGCCTGGTATGATACCTCCTTGACGTGGAGGAAGTCGGGGATTCAAATTCCCCCTCGCCCACCATTTTTACTTTTCTGTTTTTTCATATCCAAGTGTTTTTTGCTTATTTTTCTTTAGGAATTCTTCAGTTATTTCTTTCGGCTCTTGAGTATCAGTTATTCCCTTTATTATTTCCTCTTGGAATTCCTCATCTTCTCTTTTTGTTATTTCTCTGTATTTTCCTTTTTCTTCTATTTTCTCTGCTAATTTTTCTTCCAGTTCATTCTTTCTCTGTATCAGTTTCCATACTTTGCTTATCTTTTCTTTTTCTTTGTATCCTGTTTCGTTGTAATAATTCCATATCCTCTTTACTAGTTCGTTTTCTTTATTTAGTGCATATTTTCTTTTTTCGTGTTTTAGTACTCCTTCTTTCACTACATTTTGCAGTTTCTTTATCGACCTGCTTTTTTTCCACGGTAATTTTTCTTGTAGCTCTGTTAGTGTATAGTTTTTTGTGTATCCTCTTTCCATTTTTTCTTTTACTATTAGCATTATTATTTGGTAACTTGCTTCTCCCTCATTTTCCACTATATTTCTTATTTGTTCTGCTAGTCCTTCTCCTGATTTTTCTTTTGTCGTTTTTGCTAGTTTTCTTAGTTCTTCTTCCAGAGCCATTATTTTCTCCCACCACTTTTCATTAATTTACTTCTCTTATTGTTAATGGTTTGAACCTTGTTTTCTGATGTTCTTGTCTTAGAAATTTGATTAGCTTATTTTTCTCTTCTTTTCCCATCATGCTCCAAACATTTTCTTTTACTATTGCCCAAGGTTGGTAATCTATTCCATGATGCTTTACTTCGTAATAATTGCTACTTCTTTGTAGATCTTTTAGCCATTGTTTTCCTTGCCTGCGATGCTCTCTTATTATGTGCTTTCCTTTCTTTCCATTTACTATTTGATTTTGCGACTCCTCAACAATTTCTCTTAATTGTTCATACAATTCTGTTCCTTGCTTTACGTAGTAGATTTTCTCTCTATTTCTTCCTCTATGATATGGCACTTCTTTTGGGTTTATCCTGCCGTCTTTTATTGCTTTTAGCAAATTCAGTATTGGCAGTATTTTTTCTGGCTCCCTCAAATCCAAATGAAATCCGAACACTCCTCCTTTTGTTTTTTTATGACATAGTCCTGGGTACCCATCCCAGCAAAAGTCTATTTCTATACAATATTCTTTCACAAAATCTCCACTAATGCCAAAAATACTATTTATCAGAGCGTCAATTTGCGAATAAGCGTAATATTTCAGATATGGTAGTGATGGATCATTTACCTTTCTACTTTTCACTCTCCCAGGAAATGCTATTCTCAGTTTTCCTAAATATGCGCTAATTACTCCCCACATTTCTTTTCCTGCTCTCATCTCGAAAACATTCCATTCTTTAGGGGTTATCTGAGGTTTTTCTTTTACTTCATTGATTATTTGTTCGATTGATTTTATTGCCTTTCTTACCAGAATTTCTTTTTCTCTATCAAAAAGTTCATGTGTCAGTTTAATTATCAATATTCTGTTTTCCAGCATTGGCATGCAAAAATCTTTGTTTGCAATATTTGTTTTTCTTAGTAATCCCAATAAGCCAATGTGTTGTTTTATTGGATGTGGACTGACTAGTTTATCGTCCCCTAATATGATATCAATCTCATATCCTTTTGCTGGTAATATCTCTTCCAGATAATCTGAATCCTCTTTTCTTTTCGTTACGATATACATTATGTTATTCAATTTTCCAACTAAATTGTTCACTGTTAATGTTCGATTTCTAAAATTTAAGTTACATTCTCTTAAATCATGGATAACTATTCCATACTTATCACTTGAATACAAATCTTCAGGCTCAATTTCTTTTGTCACTCTTAGGAAGTTTCTTTTGTATTCCTTTCCTTTTTCTGTATTATAATGAACATAGAATGCTTTCTTTTTATGATTGTAAATTGTTTTATAAAATGATTCACACTCCTCACATCGTACAACTGAGCTTCCCAATTTAGCAATAAATTCGTTACCTAGCACTGGTAGTTCTGCGTTACATTCCTCGTTTGCACAGTGATAGCTTATCTTTAGTTTATTTTCTGCATCGGTTATTTGTCTGTTCTTATCTAGAAATTCTTCCAATCGTCTACGACACCAATTCATTTTCCTCTCTATAAATCCCTCATCGCAAGCATAGGTAAATTTTGTTAGCTTAACTCCGACACGATCTGGTCTGATAATAAATCCTCGTTCTGCTAACTCTTCATGAAAAGTACAATCTGCTATCGAGCTTTTAACATGACATTTAAAACATCTTTTTCCGAGATTCTTTGGCCATTCAGCTTTTGGTGTTTTGTAGAAGACAATTCCACCCTTTGTTCTAGCAACCCGTTTAGCATCAAGCAGTTTCATTTCCTTTAGTTTAGTGATGTGCCTATGAATTAAACTATTAGAATATCCTAGTTTCTCCACCAGGTCATTTATTGTAACTGGATAATTATCCGAATTACTGGTTATTTTATCAAGTATTTCTGTTTGAATTTTGTTTAGCAAACCAAAACCTCAACAAATTTGTTACTAATACATTCCAAATTCATCTCATTATTACCCATCATTTTCTACCTTTTAGTTGGCTTGAATGAAATCCTCCTCACTATTACTTTCCCCATATTTTGAGAACATCTCTGATCTGAACAAAGTTAGTTCGTCTCTAATGAATTCTTCAAGAGATTTGTTCACATTGCCATATGTCCTGCTTGAAAAGATGCGCTCAACAAATTTTTCAATATCTTTATCTGTTATCTTTTTGATTACTGATTCTCTAATCCTATTTTCTTCTTGTTTTCTAACTTTTGTTTCTTTTTTCACCCTAAGTTCTTCCTCTAATCTTACAATTTCTTTTTTTAGGTCTTCTTTTAATTCTTGCAGTGATTGAGGTTGGTTATACATGTCACTGATAAAAGCCATTCTTGAGTAGAGTTCTTCCTCTGAGAGCGTTTGTTTTATCCAAATGGTATTTTGATTTTTTTGAGTGGTAATCATGTTCTTTTTCTTTAGTTTTTTAATTGC
>JAGMDP010000277.1 GCA_023128635.1 Candidatus Heimdallarchaeota archaeon
TCATTTAATGTTGTTAACTGTGATTCGCCAGATGCTAACCATTGTGGAAATTCGAGTGAGAATTTATCACTTAAAGCTTTTAGTCGAGCATTCTGCAAGCTAACAAATTCTAATTTTTGAGTTAAAACGAATAAATCCTTTTGTAATTTATCTTCTTCAAGTAGTAAGGCATTCAAAGCTTCATGGGAAACCTCTTCTTGATAGACGGTTTCCACATCAATAGCACCCAAGGATCCCTTACCTTTACCGGAAACCCTAACGCTATCTTTGTGCAAATTCTTTGTTAATCCTTGAACACGCACTTGCTGGAACCCCTTTTTGAGTTCAGCCTTACCGGAACGATAAATTCTCGCTCCGTCTAAATACACCACAACTCTATCAATTGTGGATTTAAGAGTTGTAAAATTTTTATTCGACATAAGAATAGCCCTCAATAATTGATGTTTCAGCTAAGACGTTCTTTTTATAAAACCTTTCGAAATACTACCCCGAGGGAAAGAAAGAATTTTAAAAGGGCAGAAATAGGTTATATTAACCTATTTAGAACTTAGTTTCAGGTGAATCTATGGCAAATTTCATTGAGAAAAATTATCGATTGCTTTCAATAATCGGATTCATTTTGATAGTTTTCATAATAACTGGTGGTCTAATTTTTGGACCATTCAATGAGATATTACCGGATTCTCTTAGAGAAAAACTTGGGTATTCAACAACCTCATCTAACTGGGATGAGGACATGGAAGTAAGATTGATTATAGATTTCAGTGGATTTCGAGAAAATATTAATCAAACAATTCTTATCGAAGCAAATCATACAGCAAGTGCTTACACTATAATGCTTTTAGCAAATTTGTCTGTAGAAGTAAGGATTTTCCCAAGTGGGATATTTGTTGAAGCAATAGCTGGTATTGAACAGAGTGTTGACAACTACTGGAAATATTATGTTGACGGTAGTGCTGGCAGTATTGCATCTGATAAATTCGATCTCCGTGAAAACAATGCTCAAGAAATAAGTTGGATTTACAAGAGTTTTTCATAAAATGGAAGGATAAATTATGCACTTAAAGAAAAATGGAAGAAGTGGCTATTTGCTAATTGTAATAACAATACTAATTTCATGTGTTATTGTAGAAAATGTATCAGCAAAAGTACCTACAGAACTCTATTATGGAGAAAATTTTACATGGATTATAGACGATTTCTCAGCAGGAAATAATCAATGGTACAATGTTTCAACGTGGGGTTTCTATGCAAATTGGCATGCAAACCAAAGCAATGTAGTTGGTTTTACTGCACTTAATTCGGTTGAAATAGAAAATAAGGAATATTTAACTGGGAATTTAGATATAGGAAATTTATCAATTACAACTCATGATCAAGATATTGGTTTTAACCTTGGTTTATCAGCTTTACCTTGGTATGGAGGTTTGGTTTCCTTAGAACCAGATTGGGATGTGCTTACAGATGTAACTCCTTTTAATGGAGAAAACGCCAGCATTGTTTACAATGATACAGGCAGGGTTATTGATACAGTAGTAGGCACGTATAGGATAAATTATGATGATGGTTTTCAAACAACGGAATTAGAATATGAGCCAAGAACTGGGATTTTAATTTCAGCAAATACTACTTTTGGATCTTTTTCATTAAGCATGCACCTAACATATTCCTCAATACCTTTACCCTATACGACCAACAATTTCCCTGCGATAACAATAGTGAGTGGATTCTTAGTTCTGGGTGTTTTTTCATTTGTTTGGCGACGAAAGAGAAAAACTAGATTGAAAAATTGAAGGAAGAGACTAT
>JAGMDP010000278.1 GCA_023128635.1 Candidatus Heimdallarchaeota archaeon
ACCCAACAGGAACTATTTCAAAATAATCTATCACTATTTATACCTCGTTGTACAATTGTCACTTGCAATAGCTTTTAATGATATAGTTTAATTAGATTATTACACTTTTAACCATTAAATGCAGAATAGATGCAAAGGGGCTAATACTTATGGCAGATAAAGGCTTACGAAGAGCAATTTGGACAACAGTCATTATTATTATAATTTTAACAATTGGAACTGGAATCTTTCTTACAGTGTATATACCTCTTAGAGAAGGAGGAGAAGGGGTAAATATCGCAATTCTTGATTCAGGAATAGATACGAATACAAGACTTTATGGTTATAGTACCTCCCGTGAATTAAAAGATAGAGTAATCCTAGAGAAGAGTTTTGTAACAACAGAATTTGGCTATGATGAAAATGAATCTTCTCTTGACATAACTGAATATCGCCATGGTACACTTATAGCGTTACAGATAGCTGGTCGATCATTTGGTATTGCCCCACAATCGAATCTTATTATAGGAAAATGTGCTGATTTTGAAGGAACAGCATCATATCCATCTATTTATGCCGCATTTATGTGGGCTGTTGAAGAAGCAGATGCAGATATTGTGAATATTTCACTAGGTGGACCGATCCTTGAAAATGATACAATTGTTGAAGCAATAAACGAAGCTGCAAAAACAAAAGGCGTTTTAACTGTAATATCAGCAGGAAATAGCGGAGATAGTGCTGGGTATTCCTCTTCAAGTATAGAAGGACCGGGAAATGCATTACAAGCAATAACAGTTGGTGCAACAACATCCGAAGGCATTGCTTATTATAGTAGTATAGGTCCTTTAAAAGATCACAGTATAAAACCTGATTTAGTAGATTCTGGCTTCACATTAATTGCTTTAGGAACAAGTTTCTCAGCACCTAAAATTGCCGCAAAAGCAGCTGTGTTGATGTCTTGGTGTAATGCAGAGGGTTATGAGACAACTCCTGGTTTATTGAAAGCGACATTAATGCGTAGCGCTTCTTTAAGTCAATCCTACCCTATCCACTATTCTGGCGCAGGAACACCTAATGTTACATTAGCCAAAACAATCATAACAGCAGCACAAAAATCAGGAGATATTCCATTAGTTAGTTATGTTTTACCTGATACTTTACCATTCTCACTAACAAAAGCATTCCGTGGGGATATTTGGAGTTTTCCACTAACAATAATTACTCCGATAGAGCAAACATTTACTTTTACAAGTTCATTAGCGCCCACACAATCAATTATTGAGATTGAGTCTCCAGTAACAATTAATCAAACAGCTTTAGTTGATTGTAAATTCGTAATAGCAGATAATCAAACATTGGGAACTCATGAAGAAATACTTTACATAACTAGTAATTTAGGAGAATCATTAGAAGTAACAATATCGGTTGAGATAGAAGATCCAATAACACGAATTGGATTTGATACTTACCATTCACTTTGGGAAATGGATCATCTCTTAGGACAATTCAGTGAAATGCGAGAGCAATTAGCTAGAGAATCTATTGCTTTAATTGAATTGCCGGACCTTAACAATTTCTCACAATTAGATAATTACGACGCATTAATTATTCCTGATCCCAACACATACGGACTCTATCTTGAGGAAGATTTCTCTGTAAATCAATATTATAGAGAATTTACCAATGAGACATTGGATTATATTACCGATTATGTTGAGACCGGTCATGGATTATTTGTTTTAGGAACCGATAACGAATCAGCAGCTTTCAATGAAACAAATCGATTATTGAATAAATTTAACATCACAATAACAGAAAATACAATTCCAACTACTTTTATTTTTGATGAAGCAAATGGAGAATACAATGTTGCTCTCATAACTCAAATGAATAATACTCATCCAGTAACTGCAGGACTGCTAAATTTTGATTACTTCGGTTCAAGTTTAAGCATTATTGGAGATAATTCTCAATCGGTTGCTTGGTCTGGATTACAAACAAATGCAGCAGTAGTTGCTCATACCTCA
>JAGMDP010000279.1 GCA_023128635.1 Candidatus Heimdallarchaeota archaeon
AACTCGATCTAGAGGACGCGAGACAATTAATTCACGAAGCTTTACAAAAAGTACGAGCTCTAGGTGAAAGAGGATTAGGTGAAAGAACTATTCAAGATGACATTGAAGCTCTGTGGCGAAAAATCTTAGATGAAGAGTAATTCGTGTATAATCAGATTAAAGAAGTATTAACATTTTAGCGTGAAATAAGTTTAATAGAAAGATGTACAGCTTAACATATAGAGTAAGATGAAAAAGAAACTATTCCTTGCCCCACATTTCGCTGACATTGCTTGGTCTTGTTCCGGTCTAATTTTAATGAATATTTCAGATTCAATTGTTGCTAATGTTTTTTCATCAAAACCTGATGATATGAATGCGAAGAAATCTTTTACTTATGATCAAGAAATGGAGCGCCATTCAGAGGAAAAATTTTTTGAGAAATTTGGTATAGAATCAGTCCAATTAGATTTTAAGGAAGCATCATCTCGTGGAAGGAAAATTGAAGAGTTCTTTTCATTAAAATTAAATGAAGAAGAAGAAAAATTGATCCTTGACTTGGCAATTAGTTTAGGCGATTTAATTGGGAAATATCGAGTCAGTGAACTCTTTTGTCCAAAAGCTATTCGAAATCATATTGATCATTATATTGTGAAGAAATCAGTTGATAAAATAATGTCTCCCGTAGAGATTTATTATTATGAAGATGCACCAATTTTCACAAAAGATAAATCCAAAGAAAAAATTCCAGAAAATTTAAAGGAAATAAAAATCGATATCTCATCTGTATTAGAAGAAAAGATACAAGGATTGCTTTTTTATCCAGCAACAATAAAAGCTCACTATAAATCCAAAGAATCAGTAGTTAAAGCAATCAGAGAAAATCCTTATGAATTTTATTGGCGAGTTATCGAATAATTAAAATCACAAAGATTGAGTAATTTCTATAATTCATTATTAATCGCTAAACGTGGGAAGCTTTCATGACCCTATGTATAAAGACATCGAAGAAAGATGGAGAGTTAATTAGAAAATTCCTCCATGATAAGGAATTACTAGAGCCCACACTGAAAATAAAGAGTATTGATAATGACTTGATTATTCCTTTGAGTAGGCAATTAACAAAAGACGAATTGGGAGAGTTAGAGGAATTACAAGTAATTCATTCCATAATTAATTATGATCAACTGGAAAACGCAAGGACTCACCCAAACTCCCACTTGGAAATTCTGCAAGAAATATTAACTGAAGATGAATTCGTATTGGCTCCAAGAAGTTTTGATACTATAGGGGATATTGTAGTTATTGAAATTGCAGAACCGCTTTGGGAGAAGAAGAATTTAATTGGTAAGTCAATTTTAGATGTTCATACAAGTATTAAATCAGTATACGTAAAAACTGGAAAAATCACTGGAGTTAACAGGATTAGACCTATTGAGTTTCTTGTAGGTGAAGAGAAAACTAGAACAATTTACAAAGAAC
>JAGMDP010000028.1 GCA_023128635.1 Candidatus Heimdallarchaeota archaeon
GAAGTAACACTAATTTGTTGAAAAATTCTTCAAGCATACTAATTAATTCCATATCCATTTCAAATTTGCTTTCTAATAAGCTTCCAATGTCTTTTACACTAATACCTCTAGTAGAGACGAGTGATGGAAGTGATAGGGCTGTCTTATTTAGGATCGTGACTAAAGATTCCAATGATCCTTTTAATTCATTCAAAATTTTTTCTTCGCTAGCTTTTATTGTCTTGGTTTTTGAGGTAGTTTTCTTTTGAGGAGTCTTCTTCTTTGGTGCTCCTTTACCTTTCTTAGTTGTTGACAATTACTTTACCTTCCTCAAAATTACTAATGATTCTAGTTTTCATTCCCATAATACACTTGTCTGAATTTTCTTATTTAACATTCTAACACTCACATAATATCAATTAAATCCTTAGGAATAGCTAAAAAAGATAAATATTCTTAACTTGACTTATCTATGATTATTGAGGAGAATAACAATGAAACTACAGCATTTTCTAGAATTACTTGAGAATCACAAAATCTTCAGAAAAGATTCGATTAATCTGATAGCAAGTGAGAATTATGCCTCGCCTTTTGTTCGAGCTATCCTTTCTTCTGATTTAGGTAATAGATATTCTAGCGATTATTATGGTGGAACTAAATTTATACAACAAATCATCAACAAAACTGAAAGTTTCATCAGAGAGTTATTCGATGCTGATTATGCTATTGTTTCTCCCTTATCTGGAAATATGTGTGATTTAGCCCTCATTCTTGGTCTAACTAAATCCGGCAATAAAATCATGTCTGTAGAAGCAGGGGATTCTGGTGGATATCCAATAAATTATGAATTCTTCAATCGAAAATACTTGCCTTTTCACTTCTCAAAGGAAAACATGAATATTCTTGTTGAGGAAAGTATAGAAGCAATCAAGAAGCTAAAACCAAAGTTGGTTATTTTTGGTTCTTCCTTTTTCCCCTTTCCACATCCGGTAAAAGAAATAACTCAGGAATTTGAGAAACGTAAGACAATTCATTTCGCATTTGATGGTTCTCATGTTCTAGGCCTTATTGCTGGAAAACAATTTCAAGATCCTTTGCGTGAAGGATCTCCTATACTTGTTGGTTCAACTCACAAATCTTTTCCTGGTCCACAAGGAGGATTAATTGTAACAAATGATATGGAACAATATGAGACTCTCTCTTCCACCTTTGATATTGATCT
>JAGMDP010000280.1 GCA_023128635.1 Candidatus Heimdallarchaeota archaeon
ATTATCGACTTACATTTCGAGATGTTCAATATCCTGCCCCCTTCGGTCATCATGAAGGTCGCACGGTGAAGACTTTCACTGAAGATGGGAAAGGTGAATTGTTAGTAGTCGAAGAAAGAAGATTCCAAGATGTTTCTCCAGCTTCTATGTGTACAACTGAAGCTTTTGACATGAATGAAATAGAAAAAAAGAAGAAAAAAAAGTAATTGAGTAAATTAAATTCATATCAGCTCCTACACTAAAATCTGCATGACTAAATTTACGTCGAGAGACGAAACGTTTTAATAATATGCGAATCAATGTTTTTTCAATAATACGTTATTTTATTTTCATGGTTAATAAGAGCCATGGGAGGGGGACTTCACGTCAAACCAGGAAAATCCTACATCAGAGTTACGAATATCTAGATTTGAAAGTATCTCATATGCTTTTAGATTTTGGAGAGAAGCTTTTTTAGTGATTTGTATTTGTGGATCATTTCTATTTCTTTTAAATAATTTTTTAGCATCTTTATTTTATAAAGGAGGTTCACATGCTGATCCAAATAATCCTGGTTATTCATTTTTATGGAATTATGTAAGTGATTTAGGAAGAACGATTTCAATTTCAGGTGAAGTAAATCTAATATCAAGAATAATATTTACTACAACTTTAGTAATTGTGGGTTTTTCGGCATTTTTTTACTGCATTGTAATTTCAAGCTTCTATAAAAGAACGACTTTGTCTAAACACGGAACCGTAGTTTTAATATTCGGTGTTTTGAATGGTATTGTCTATATTATCATAGGATTTTTGCCTATAGATACTCAGCTTCTCCCACATAATGTATTTGTTGTTTTTGCTTTCTTCTTTAAAATAATCTTGATGGTGTTTTTAATTCGCATTATTTTGAGAGATGAAAATTATCCAAATGTGTATGCTTATATTTTTTTATCATATCTCTGTGTTTTTCTCCTATTTATAGTGTTTCTTATTTTTTCATTGTTTGATATTTTAGTTCCTTATTTACAAACTAGTATTATAGGACAAAAATTGACTTTCTATTTGGAAGCTGTTCTATACATCATACAAGCATTTGGAGCTTTTAGATACCTTAAAGTTCATTTACCTAATATTTCAGGCATCGATTTTTCTAAAACTAGTAATTAGTTAATCAATTTAATTTTACTTTTTTTCTTTCTTTTCTTTTGATTCCAGGAAAAACTCCATAGTTCGATTAATTCCTTCATCTATTTCAATTGGTGGACTATAACCTAATTCCGACTTAATTTTAGTATTTGTAAATGCTAAATCTTTCCGCATTACGTTAATCCGATAAAAATTCAAAGGCGGAGATTTCTTAATTCGAAGTAATTTATAAAATCCAACCATTGCAGCAGTAATCGGAACTAGAAAAACATATGGTACACTAATTTTAGTCACTTTTCTTCCTACAGCTTGCTCCCACTTTGCAACCCATTCTCTCCAAGTCATATTGCCATCGAGAATATTATACACTCCACCAATTTTTTGGGCTTGGATTAATTGACTAATTCCATAACAAAGATTTTCTACATAAACATATGATATTAAACGCTTCCCTCCATTAATAAAAGCGAATTTTCCAGAGTTAATAACATCAATAGCTTGAACGAATGAGTTCTTATCATATCGTCCATAAACAACAAAACCAGGACGAATAATAGCGCCATCTGCTTCTGGATTGTTTATGATCCATTCCAGAACTAGTTCTTCACCAATTTTCTTCGATTCACCATAAGGATAATTCTTCTTAGCATAGGGAGCTTGCTCATTTTCATATGTGTGCCCTCCAAAACCGTGCACTGCTAATGAGCTTAAATAAAGCACTCGAGATGCTTTTACAATCCTAGCAGCTCGGAGAATTTTTTTTGTTCCTTCAACATTCATCTGCATAAATCGCTTTTTTTCTCCCCAATCGCTGACAAAACCTGCTAAATGAATCACTATATCTTTATCCTCAAAAGCT
Source organism: Candidatus Heimdallarchaeota archaeon (assembly GCA_023128635.1). Next base: position 1,988 of record JAGMDP010000280.1, read on the forward strand.
TCAACGATAGAATCCTCATTTAATAAATTCCCTTCAACTATTTCGAACCATTTTTCTTGTGAATCATCTTTGTATTGAAAATCCTTCAAGAAATTGACTGGTGCATTGGGTCGAACCATTGCATAAACTTCAAGAGAAGGATCTTGACTAAGGTATTTAGTTAGATTACTGCCAACAAAACCATTTGCTCCGGTAATTATAACTCGCTTTCTTTTCGTAGGTACTGAATCACTCATTCTAAATCACTCCTAAATATGCGAGCGAACAGAAAGTGTCGGTTAATACCCCAGCAGTGAAATGAATAACACAGACATAGTACCAGGATTTCGTTTTTTCAGCTATAATTCCAAACACAAAACCAAATGCAAATGCTGCAAGGATTTCTGTCCATGGTTTTGTTATATGGAGCAGAGTGGTTAGTGCAGTAACAAAAAGTATACTCTGCCATTTTTTCCATGTTTTACTTAATCCTAGTTGTAAAACTCCTCGGAAATAGAATTCATACGGAATATAATAGAACAAAATATAGCTCATTTCATAAAGAGCAAAAAATGACCATCTACCTAGTACGTCTTTAGTTAATGGGTAAGTATTGATGAGATTTGGTTCTTGAGAACTAAAATAGAAAAGTGGAGTAGCTAACAAGAAAACTCCCACAATGATTAGACCAATTTTCCATTCTCCTTTATGTGTTCCAAAATAAGCTAATGGTTTCTTCCAGCGAATTTTGTTGACGACAACTGGAATAATAGCTAATGATACTGTAGTAAGCAAGAATCCTAGCAACATAACGTTAAGGATATCTCGAGTATAAATTTCCTCTTTAGTAACTCTAGTTCCAAGATAAATGAACCAACCAATGAAATCCATTCCAGAAACAGCAAAGATAATACTAATTGGAATACATAAAAGTAATAATTCTTTAACTGGAACATCATCCAACATTTTTTCAACGTTAGCTGTAGCAATTTCTTCTGCCAATTAAATCCAACCTTGATCTTGAAACCATTTACCTTCTCGAGTAATAGTTTCTACAATTGTATATTTCGGTTTCCAACCTAGAATCTTTCTCGCTTTTTCAGAATTAACGACTTGACCAGGGGCATATCCACCTAGTATTTTTGATCGATTAATGAAAGGGGCAGGCTTTCTTTGCATTTTATGAAAGATCTCAATAATAGATACAATAATGTGCATCATAAATTGCGGAACTGTAATACCCAACAAACTACCATATTTTCGCTTAAATATTTTGTAATTAATAATTTCACTCATATCATTAAATGATGTTAAACCTTCACTACTAAAATAGAAAACTTCTCCAATTGCTTTTGGATTCCCAGCGCAAAGATAAATACCTCTCGCTATATCTTCAACATCAACGATACTCATGTATCTTTTAGGTCCAGCCATCATTAGCTTAATTCCAAGTTTCACTGATTTATAATTGTCAATAATAACATAATTACCTGGACCTAAAACAGCACATGGTCGAACTATGCTTATTGGTAATTGATCATAATAAGATTTTATTAAACACTCCATTCTATGTTTTGAAATTCCATAACAATCATTTTGGATTGGTTCGTTAATCTTGTCTTCTCTTAAGGGATCATCCGGTGTTCCATAGCCTGCAGCTGCGCTTGAGGAAACAATTACTACTCTTTCAAATTCCTTCTTAGCTTCAAAGCAAACTTCCAAAAGGTTTTTTGTTCCAATAACATTAACTCGATCAAATTCCTCTTGATCGTATCCTTTTACAACGCCAGCTAAATGAAAAATGTAATTTGATTTTTTAACATGCTTTTGCAGAGATTTTTTATCAAGAATGTTGCCTTCGACAATACTAACGTTCTTAAGAGAAGGATAAACACTCTCTAGTAACTTACAATCGGTTCCTTTGAGAATATAGGCAACAGTTTCGATGCCTTGTTCTGCAAGATATTTTGTGAGATAGCTTCCGATGAATCCATTAGCTCCTGTTACAAAAGCAGTCTTATTTTTCATACAATTAACCTATCCTATTGTATCCTTTCAGTTCTAAAGTGTTTTCTATTTAGTTAATAAAAACTAACCCCTTATTGTTCAAAATCATCTCCTAATGATATTAGGTTGTGAGACGAATCGGAAAGAAAAAAATTTGAAACCAAATGATGTTCTAAACTCAAGTCTTGTTTTAGAACCAATGGTTAATGGTGATAGTCTCGTTTATATTCTTAATAATAGTGTTTTTTCATTATGTGGTACAGTGGTTTGGGAACAGAAAGTTTTCCCTACATATTTGAGGATTTAGTTATAACAAATTCTATTTCCATTTCGGTTTTGCCCACTTAGTTTCCATTCGGTTCCTCTTTCGAGGTAATTTGAGTACTTCTTGACAGCTAGGGCAACTTAGATGAAAGTAATAGATTTCTTTCTTAAAAAACTGAAAATAGTGGAATTGACCACACATAACACACAATCTTTGTGTTTTCATCAACTCCATAGCTTCCTTCCTCCACTTTTTTGGATCTTCTTCATGATCGTTTTGAAACCAGGGGATGTATGTATGATGACCGGACATAGTTTTTCTTTCACAAAAAACTATAATAAAGAGAGCTTAGGGAGATAAATGAAAGTAAACAATCAAATGAAAATTTAGATGGTGAAATTTATGGGTGATTTAGATAATATTGAACGTGAAATTGAAGGTTTGCAAAGAAACATGGATGATATTCAACGAACCTTGGAACAGATGAATGGGAATCTTGAAAGTTACCTTGAGAGAATTGCCCGGGCAATGGAAAGGATTTCTGAGAAATTATGGAATCATCTTATTCAACCATTCGTTTTATTCAGAAAATAAAAATTACTCTGAATTTGCAAACTTAATAAGTTTTAAAAGACGATACTCCAATTAGTGAACTACCCCTTAACAAGGTCATATTACGAGAGCAGAAAGAAATCGGTTTTGCTATATGTGTGTAATAGATTAATTGATTTGCTCTACAGGAAGGATAGTGTCGATATGAGTGCTAATGGATCTGTCAAGGAAAGAATCAGCATCTTGATAATTGATGATGATCAAGACATAGGCGATCTTTTCGTTGAAATTCTAAAAAGAAATGGTTTTCAGAAAGTTCGCTGTGTTGGAACTGGTGAAGAGGGTAGAGCAGTTCTTTCAGATGAATTCGTAAATATCGCAATGGTTGATTTAAAGCTTCCAGATATTAATGGTATGGATTTGATTTCTCAATTAAGATCTCTCAGTCCTGATACTGAATTCATAGTAATTACCGGTTATGGAACTTTGGACACTGCAATAAAGGCTATGCAATTTGATGTTGGAGGGTACCTGGAAAAACCAGTAAGTCCGGATAAGATCCTCCGAACCTTAAATGAAGTCATTGTAAAACACATTTTAAAACTTGATAATCAGCAATATCTAAAGGATCTAGGAATAGCTCACAAAGAAATTCTCTACTTAAACGACCTCTTGGTTAACAATGTGGATGAACTCAATCAATCCTTGTTAATGACTATGGTTCAAATTGATAAATTGAATCCAACTGCAGAGCAAAAGAAGGTTCTTAGTTTGTTCCAAGAAGCAATTCGAAAGAATGCTAGATTAACTCGCAATATCAAAAAATTACAAGCGATTTCTGCAAAAACAAAAGACAACATAACAGAAATTGATATCTCAAGGACTTTTGCTACTGTTGTGAATCGTTTGAGAAGTGATTATCGTGATAAAAACTTCGAAGTCACAGGTAATTTCGATCAACCACGATTGGTTCTCGCAGACAATGATTTGAATCATATGATAACTGAATTGCTTTTAATGTCAATTCTGAATGATCCAAAACCCAAGATAAGAATCAATGTTGATTTTGATAACGTGAAGAAAGATAACACTAACTATTTGAAAGTCAATGTAGAAGCATTTCAAGTTAAATACGTATTTGATCAAAAAGATTTTGAACACCCAACTGATTTGAAAACCTCTGCAACAGAACAAGAATTCCAAGATTTAGGACCGTTTGTTATTAATTCATTGATCAGATTCTACAATGGATTCGTTGCATTGCCTTTTGAAGCTAAGGAAAATATCTTAGACATCTATCTTCCATTATGTGAAGATTAATTTAAGTAATAATAATAATAAAAAGGAATATGAGTTGTGAAAACTCATATGATTATTCTATTTTTTCTCTTCTATCCTGACGTCGGAGTAAGAATTGTAATAATCCTAAAGATGACACAATAATAATCACAAATGCTAACCAGGGAACTCCTGCTGCGGAGGTGGTATTTGTATGAGTTGTAATGATTTCTGTTCCATTAGTAATATATGTGATAGTGGTAATTAGTCTTGGAAACCAGTCTGCCATTGATGGTGCATATAATGAAGTGAACATTAATGTCCAGAACATGGTGAATAACGCAAGATAAGGAAAGAATCCACTGAGAAGTATTCCTTTAATACTCCATTCAAGTTTGAATAAGAAATACCCACCAGCAGTTATAGCTGCATACAAACCAATCATTAAGAACAGCCACCAGCCGGTTTGTGCTCCTGCAAAACCAAGAACAATACCTGCTATACATCCTGATAGAATTTTTATCCAATACAGTCTTTGATCGTTCTCCATGTCATCTAAAGCTTTTCTTCTACGCTGGAACCAATTCATATCTTCTTCTGCCATTTCTTCCTTTTGATCGGGAACGAAATCTTCTGGAAGCTCGTATTGATCATAATCTATGTCATCGGCTTCTTTTGGTGGTTTGTCCTCTATGTCTCCGTTGAAGCTATCTTCATACTCACTTAAATCTACTTCTTTCTTCTTTTTTGTAACTTCCTTTTTAGACTTTGAGGAACCTTTTTGTTTTGGTTTCTTTTTTGACATAATTGGTAACTCCAATGAAAGCTTCAATGAGTAATTTTGACATAAATGCGATAATCAATGAACTTACACAGCGATTTAGTAAAAGCGAACTTAAAAACATTTTTGAACTTAATGATAAGTTCTTTTTTAGATTCCGCACAAAGACCGAAGGCACACAATTATTAGTTATTGAACCTGGAAAAAGGATTCATGTTACCAAATTTAAACGAGATTTTCCTCCATCTCCTTCTGGTTTGTGTAAAGTATTTAGGATCCACATCAAAGGTAAATGGTTGAAATCTATTTATCAATATGATTTTGATCGTATTTGTGTTCTCGAATTTGAAGCTTATGAAAAAGTGTATACACTCATTGTTGAGCTATTTGGGAAAGGGAATTTAATTTTAATTAGTCCTCAAGACAGAATTTTAGTTGCGAAGAATTACAAGAAGATGAGAGATAGAGATATACACCCTGGGATTGAATTTAAATTTCCACCAAGTACTGGAAGAAACTTTATCGAAGCAGACCTTGATTGGGCAAGAGAAAAACTACTCAAGAGAGAAGAGAAAGACATCATTTCTTTAATATCAAAAACCATGAATATCAACAAAATTTTTGCTCAAGAAATTTGCTTAAGAATGTCCGTTGATCCCAAGTTAAAGTCAGAAGACATAACTGATGAGATAATTGACAGTGTCATTTCAGGTGTGAAGAAATTACGCAAAGATGCAAAAAGCTCCAAGCTAAGACCCACCCTTTATCGAGATTCTAAAACAAAGGAAGTTGTTGAAATATCACCTTTTCCAATGAAAGTTTATGATGAGTATGAAAAAGAAAAACATGAATCATTTTCCGAAGCATTAGATTTACACTTCAGCACCCTTGACTCCGACAAAATTTCTTCTGTTGAATTTAGAGTAGAAGAGAAGAAAATAGAACAACTAGTAAAGGTGCGACAAAAGCAGAAGGATCATCTTAAAACTCTCTTAGAACAGGTTGAGAAAGAAAAGGACAAAGGTAATCGAATTTATCTTTATCTTGCAGAGATTGATGAATTACTCCAAACTATTACAGATGCTCGTAGGAAAAACATACCTTGGACGGACATAAAAGAGAAAATGGATGATGCAAAAGAACGCAAAGTAAAGGGAGCTCGTCTTTTAAGTAAGATTAAAGAGAAAAACAAAACTGTCATTGTGAGTCTTGATGGTGTTGATGTCGAATTAGATTTCTTGAAAACAGCTTCTGATAATGCAAATGAAATGTATAAAAAAGCAAAGAAGTCGGAAGGCAAAGCACCGGGCACCCAGAAGAAAATTGATGAGTTTTCTGAAAAAATCAGAAAATTAGAATTAGGGATTGAAGAATTAGCTCTAAAAGAGAAGATTCTGATCGAAAAACGTAAGAGAGAATGGTTTGAAAAATTCCATTGGTTTAAATCATCAGATGGGTTCTTAGTTCTAGCAGGAAAGGATATGAGAACTAATAATGAACTCGTCAAAAAGTATCTCGAGAAAGATGATCTTTTCTTACATGCAGAAATTCATGGAGCAGCTGTTGTTATTATAAAAAGCGATGGAAAACCAATACCAGAATCCACAATTAATGAAGCAGCTATTTTTTCTGTGGATTATTCCAGAGCTTGGAAAGATCGAGTAAGTTCTGAGGATACCTTTTGGGTTACCTCGGACCAAGTAACTTTTTCCGCACCATCTGGTGAATATTTGGCTAAAGGCAGTTTCATAATAAAAGGAAAGAAAAATTCAATTCGGAACATTCCTTTAGAAATTGCTGTTTATCCGGTAATTGAAGAAAAATGGTCCTACATGATAAGTGGCCCTTTAACAGCAATCCAAGCAATTGAAGGGATTGATTCTTCTAAAATTATCTCTGTTATCCCTGGTGATACTCCAAAAAGTAAAATTGCTAAAATAATTGTTTCAAAAATCCTTGAGGGATTAGATGAAAAGGATACTGCTAAAGTAAATGCTACAGCATTAAATGAACTAATTACAATTTTACCTGGAAACTGTTACATAAAGAAAGAATAAATTAAATTGTAATATAAAGAAAGAAGAATTTCGGAAGTATTACGAGTGTTTTTGCTTCCGATTTTAGGTTTGTTTTAAAGCAGTAAGTAAATTGCTTCTATTTACTCGCCACAAAATATAGGATTAGCCTTTATTGAATATCAATATTAGTGCTATCATATCCTTCTTTTAACAACAAATCCTTGATTCTATGACGATGATCTCCCTGTAATTCTATAACCCCTTCTTTGGCGGTTCCACCACAGGCACACTTATTTTTTAACTTGGTAGTTAAAGAATTAATGTCAACTTCTTTGGGATTGATTCCCATAATCAAAGTTACTTCTCTTCCCCACTTGCGTGTTACAATACGCACTTTTATTCTCTGTTCTTCCTTGGCTATGGCTTGACACATACATAGCTCTTCTGGAAGTCCACATTTTGGACAGGTTCCTGGCATAATTTTATCCTCTAAATTTTTACCTCACAATTTTTATGTAAATTAATTGTTTATGTATGATTGCTTTATAAATAGTTTTTTACAAAACATAGCTATTTCTTTGCTTTTTTCTCATATAAACATATGTTTT
>JAGMDP010000281.1 GCA_023128635.1 Candidatus Heimdallarchaeota archaeon
GAAAAGATGAATGAAACTAAGAAAATTACTGTGATTGTTATAGCTATAGATGCTGCAGATGCTAGATCCAACATATAAGACATGAATAATCCTATCACAGCTGAGATAACTCCGAAGATGGCTGATAACAAAATCATTCGATTAAGACGATGCGTCCACTGATAAGCTGCAGCTGCAGGAGTAACTATCATAGCAAAAACTAAGATTGCTCCAATTGCTTTCAATGAAACAGCAATAGTAATTGAAACCAAGATTAAGAAAAGATAACTCAAGAAATTAACAGGTATGCCTGAAATCTTAGCTAATTCAGAATCAAATGTTATAAAATACAGTTCCTTCTTAATTAGAAAAATTAGCATGACAACTAATGCTGAAAAGATTATGAGTAAAATAAAATCTTCTCTATCTATTGTCAATAAATTGCCAAATAAGACTGACTTAATATCTGATGTGTATTCTCGTTTTAGCCCAATCAGTAGTGCTGCAAGTGCAACAAAAAAGGAAAAAACAACACCGATAATCACTTCATCTTTCATAAGACGTTTCTGGTTAACATAACCTATAGTAACAGCTGAGATAATTGAAAAAGCCATTATTATCATTGTGGGATGCACATCTAGTAAAATAGCAAGAGCTGCCCCAGCAAAAGAAGAATGTGCTATGGCTTGTCCAAGAAACACCATGCCACGAAGCAAGACAAATACGCCTATAATTGAACAAACTATACCAATAACTATTCCCGAAATTAAGGCATATTGCATAAAGGGATATTGAAATGCTTGAAAGAACTCTGCTATTTTTGACATTATTTTATCCTTCTTTTTTATTACACTTTTATCTTTATGAGGGTTTTTTACTTCGTACTATGAAAACTGTAATTAATGTTCCAACAAAACTTGCTGCGCCGAAACCTACTAACGTCCACCAATACCAATTGAGATTCGCAGCAGCAGGTGCATAGGGATTTCGTAATGCTTCGAGATTAAAGAGCATCATGTCAATATAGCTTTCAATAAGAGAGC
>JAGMDP010000282.1 GCA_023128635.1 Candidatus Heimdallarchaeota archaeon
TATACTAGCTCTTTTCTACTATAAAACTAGCTAAATTAAAAGAAGGATTCCATAAAAAAGTGGATAAAACAAAGAATTCACTATTTATTTCTTCTTCTTACGAGGTTTTGGTCTCATGTCAGGATTACCATGCATATACATATTGCTACCAAGTGGCACAAAACCATCATATGTTTCACGTTCTTTTCTTAAAACCTCTATTCGTTTTATCTCTACCTCAAAATCTTCCTTAGAAATATCAAACAACACCTGACTTTCTTGCTCCTTAATCACTTTTTCAAGATCAATTGGAACAAAGATTTTTCTTCGTAAAAACCGATTCACTTGAACAATAGCATATGGTTTATATTTTTTTATTGTTTTTCCTATCAGGTCTTCTATTCGAATTATTTTACCAAGTTTTTCTCCATTCTTACCCATTGCATTTTTTGAAATGAAATTTATATAATTCAAATTATACACCCCTTCTTTTTTAGTGACAAATATCCTGAAATAATATTCAATAAGGACAATTAATAATAATCATCTCTATCCACTTTTCTTCTTCCACAGAATTAGAAGAGAACATCCAATTATAATCGGCAAACCAATACCAAGTCCTAAACCCAGATTCCGTCCTACAGAATTCTCAACGTATGAGTAGGTTCTGATAGTCTCACTAATGGATAAGAACAAGTGGGTTTCTGTTACTGTTAGTCGATCAAATATTTGGCCTCCGGTGTCTATCCGAGCAATCCTTTTCACTTTGTAAGGGTCGCTTATGTCGAAAATACTGAGGTTTCTTCCACCAGCGAATAATCGATCGCCCACAATATCCATGTCATGAATAATCCCTTCAACAGCTAATTTCTTTTCAGGAAAGTCGTAATCCCAACAAATTGTTGGATTAAAAGGATCTGCGCAGTCATAGACTTGAATCCCAGATTCCAAAAAGGTATTTATGACATAGTTCCCGTACACCACACTACTAACTGAGTTGTTTTTTGTACTTTTAATTTCTCCATATAATAAAAGATGATCTGGATCCGTTATATTATAGATTTTTACGCCATTCCCCACCAAATACAATAAATCATTAATGACATGCATTCCCCCACCAGACGACGGATAACTCGCCACTTTCACGGGTGACGTCTGATTACTGCAATCGAAAATTAACAACTCGTCTGAGCTAACATAGGTATAATTTTTGTATCCAATGATCTGTCTTGGACTCTCAACTAGATTTGGTATACTTAACTTAGAAGAATTTCCTAATAGAACGGGATTTGTTAGATCAGTAATGTTAACAAGTGCTACTAAAAATCTTTCCACACAAAGAACCGACCGCTCTATGAGCAAGTACGCAATATTCTCACTAATATTGAAATCTCTAATCCACCAAGTAGAATTTAAGACATACCTTCCAACAACAACAGGACTCTCAGGTTGGTGAACATCTATAATTTGTACTATGTTCCTATATCCCGGATCTTGAGAGTTATTTGCTACCCAGAGATAAAGATACCCGTCTTGTTCACAAAGAACATAACCACTCTCCCATGCTTCTTGTAGGAAAGGAGTATCTACTTCGTCTATGAGGTAAAATCCCTCGCCCATAATAGTGGCATTATTTAGTGAAACTAATAAAAAAATAGAACAAATAAATAGCAACCTCAGCAAAGTAGAGAATAACTGCTTTCTTCCTATGCTTTTGTTTTCATTTTTTTTCAATGCTCCCAGCACCACAAACAAGCTAAGTAATATTATTAACACTATATATGGTGTTTACCTTATTCTATTTTTCTAACACTTTACAGCCAAGACAAAGAGTTCTAGGTTTGTTTTTTCTCTCCCTCATTTTTTTCAACGACTTTAGTTTTTTTCCACCAAGATATCATTAAAACAATGATTGAAAACAAAATTACAAAACCTGTGATACCAAATATGAAAGGAAGATATGCACTCCAATGAACTGGACCTATATTCATCAAGAAAATTTCTGTGAAAATATTGAACAACCTTAACAAATCCAATTTATTTAAGAAATAACTTGATTCATAAAAATTATTATCTATAGTTATAAATAATATAATAATTTAGTAGAAAGATAGGTAATTGAATTTGTCATTGGGGGAAAAGTTGACTTGGAAAATCATCTCAAGAATTCCATAGTTAGGGAGAATAATAATGACTTCATGAGGTTTGTTATATCAATAGTTCTTAGCTGTATTAGTATTTCTTTGCTTACACTTTTAATTTCAGTTATACCTATAGTCAAAGAAGTTTTCTGGAGTAATGAACAACAAGCTCTCGATTACACAAATTTCTTCTATAAATGGTCTTATTCTAATTGGACAGACGAATATACACTAGAATTTTTTAGACCATCAAAAGGTTACTATATTTTCTCTCCGATAATTATGGTTTTTTTGTTTATTTCAAACAGTTGTATTTTAGTTCAAAATTACAAAAGAATTAAAACGCTGATTTTCATTAACTTGGGGTTAAGCATACTACCGGTTATTGCTTTTATTATTATAATAACTATAATTGGGGTCAACAACGAGATAGCAATGCCATTCTTCGTAATACCAATACTAGTTACTTTGGGTTTTTATCAACTAATATATCTACCAATTCAAATTATGTTACTTGTGGAAAAGAAATCAATCACTCAATTCTTTGCGATAAAAAGCAGTGATCAATTTTCTATTGGGAGCAATATCTGTACCAGGAGGATTAACGGGATTATAGCTTCTCTAATCTTTCTTTATGCAAGTGGATCGTTTTTCCATTCAGTATATAGCGAATTTAATATGGAACTTTTTTCACTCAGAAACAAATATGCAGTAGCAATCTTGATTTCATTCTGGTTTTTTACAAATATTGCAATATTTAGGTATAAACGATTCAAACGTATCAGGCGAAATTTCTTTGCGTTGTCAATGGGAATTACGAGTATAATATATGTTTTTCTTCTAATATCCATGTCCAAAGGATATGTAGGAGAGGAAATGATGAGCTGGGGTTTAATCAATCTGACAATTCCAGATACAATCATAATCGTACTTTTCTATACAGCCATAATCCTCTTTTGGAGTATCCCAGCTGGGATGTTTAGTAACAATAAAAAAGACGCAGCAATTATTGCTACGTTTTTCAATGTGGGAATACTAATAATAGGGATATTCATAATCAAAATAGCTTACGAAGATGATCTATTGAATCAAGGATCAAAAATGTTCTATGTTTTCGAAAGAATATACTATATTCTAGTGTTTTATGCAGGAGCATTATGGGGAAAATTCTTAGGAAAAAAGTTGTATGGGGAATACAATAAATCAACAACTACATAGAAAAAAGGAATTAATAAATCAAAACTAACACTTTACAACCAAGACAAAGAAATTTGACTCATTTTCTTCTTCTTCGTTTAACAATCAAAACAGTAGGTACAACTATTATGGAAATTCCTAAAATTGACATTGCAGCACTCACAAAAAACAGTGATATTGGATTCCTTGCCCACTTGGGAGCTATCCAGGAAGGATACAATCTGGTTGGTTTTGATGGATTGGACACATCAAGAATAAAGAGCATTCGATTTGGATCTTCGGAATTTTTATGTAAATACAGTAAGTCATCTTCAATCAATCCAAACCTAAATGCACCAAGTTCTTTAGTGTACTTGAAATTTCCAATTCGCAAAGGCGAATGTATATCTGAAAGATCCAAAACACTGCATCCCGCAGCTTTAACAACAAATGCAGTATTCTCTGATATACAAATATCTTGAAAATACTCATCTGTTTCGACATAATTACTAATATTTTGGGGATTGATTGGATCAGTTAATTCGAGGATATCCAATCCCGAAAAACGATTAATCAGAAAAAGATTGTTTCCAGAACACTCAATTGCGTTAAAAAATCCTGCTTCGAAAAATTCCCCAACTTTTGTTAGTGACGAAACATTTCCTATATCAATTATCTGGATACCAGCTTCTGGTTGTTCACAATAGAGATCATCTGTGAGTAAATATGCATAGTTATTATTAAATGCCAAATCAAAAAACCGGCATTCTGTGTAGAAATAACTTCCCACTTCCACTGGTTGAGTAGTATTCGCACAATCAATTACTAAAACTCCTCCAATAGGAGCATTAAGTCTATTTACCAAAAAATAAAGATAATTTCCCCTCATATATAACCCATAGCAATAAAATCCGCTCAAACTAGTGTTGAAAAAATATTGACTAATACTTGTATTCTTATGATTGGCAACATCAAAAATATAAAACCCCATACTCCAGTTTACATAATTAGCAACTGAAAGATAGAGTAAAGTGTCGTTCAAAACGAGGTAA
>JAGMDP010000283.1 GCA_023128635.1 Candidatus Heimdallarchaeota archaeon
TCACTTTCAAGCTGGTTTACAATTAGCAAAAGATAACAAGAATGATTATAGGATCTATTTTTTCTCTTCGAGATTAACAGAATCATATCTAGGTATTGGTAAGTATAATCTTGCTTTGGAATATAATGACTTAACGATCGAATATTGTAAAAAACTTGGACTGAAAACAAATTGGGAGTTTTTTTATAAATCGTTTATTTATTGGTTTAGTGGAGAACTAGAAAAATCACTTGAATTAATGAAAAAAGTTTTACCCTCATTAGAAAACGAAACAACACTTAGTGGAAGAGCTTTTGCATTAGTAGGAAAAGCAATCGTTGAGTGGGTAGAGGGGGATCTCGACAAAGCAATTGAGTATTTAACTGAAGCTGTTAATCTTATGAAGAAAAGGGATGATGTCTATCGTACAAATCTCATCTCTCTCGTTTTAGCAAAAGGACTTTTTGATAAAGGAGAATTTAACAAAGTTTTGGAAATATGTTTTTCAATTCTTGATACATACAAAGATAGCAAAAAACCAGTTAAGAATCCCCGTGTTTTTTTTGAAATGGGAAAAGCATATCATATAAAGGGAGATTACAATCTTGCTTTGGATTATATGCAAAAAGCTCTAAAATTGTATAAAAGAATTAACTTTATACTTTTTATTGCCAGATCATTATTTAATCTAATACAAATTACAACTGACAAAAATGACAGAGTATTATACACTAAATATCTTGAGGAATTAGAAGCTTTTGTTAAACTTCATCCAACTAGTTTTCTTGAACAAATGTACCAGACAGCACAAGCATTAGTATTAAAAAACAGTACACGTCCAAGAGATTGGATGAAGGCTGCTGATATTTTAATTAAAGTTGTCAAAGAGAAATTTACCAAACATGGTATTGTTGTTATTGCTCTTATCAATTTATGTGAGTTATTAATGAACGAATTTAGCATATCGGGAGATGCTCAAGTATTACAGGAATTAGAATTATATATTGATGAGCTTTCTGAACTAGCTCAGATGCAAAATGTTTGCCATATTAGACTCGAAGCAAACAATCTTCAAATACTGACCCATTGGTTAAAAGCTCAGAAATCCATGGTCGAGATTGATCTACAAAAAGCAAAAACCCTTCTAGAGAGTACTAGGAAGATAGCTGACGATGAAGGTATGTATAGATTAGCAGAAAAATTTACTCAGCAGCAAGAACAATTGTTAAGGCAGATGTCCCAGTGGGATGATTTTATCCGGAAATACTATGAATTCATCAAAGAATAAAATCGAAAAAATGCTTCTATTGAATAAAATTTAAAAATTTGGACTATGAGTATGATTTTAGGAAACAGAGTTGGTTTAAATGAAAATACAAGTAGAAAATCCAAAATCATTCGATACTCTAACATCTGAATTACATGAATATATAGATGATAACAAAACTGGTGGAATTCTATGTGCAGTTTATCACAAGGGTGATTTAGTTTATTGTAACAAATTTGGTTGGAAAGATAAGGAAAATAACATTCCGATGGCTTTTGATGATATCTTTCGAATTTATTCATTGACTAAACCAATAATTTGTTTGGCAGCATTAATTCTTCTCGAACAGCAGAAATTTGATTTGGATGATTCTATTGAGAAATTTCTTCCAGAATTTAATAATCTTAGGATATTGAAATCTTTTGATGAACAAACAGGTAAAATAGAATTTATCGATGTCAAGAAAACATTATCTATCAAACAGCTTTTTACCCATACATCTTGATTAAGTTACGGAGATTATCATCTATTACCTGATGATAATTTATACGGAAAAGCATTTGGTTTTACAGGTGAAACAAGACTAAGAACAAAACTTGATATGATTCCTATAATGCCTCCTTTAAAGGAATTTAGCAGGCGTTTAGCTATTCTCCCACTTGCTTTTGAACCGGGAACTTATTGGTGGTATGGTTTCAATCATGAACTCTTGGGTTATTTAGTTGAAGTAATTTCAGGAAAGAAATTAGATGTTTTTCTTAAAGAGCATATATTTGATAAACTAGAAATGAATGATACTGATTTTTATGTTCCTGAGGAAAAATGGAATCGACTAGCAAAAGTATATACTAAGAGTCGAGGCGACAAATTGGTCAAAGCAAAGAGGGCATTGATGAAGGCTTCATCCTTGAAAACCCCATCTTGTCTGGTGGGGGGTGGATTAGTATCTACATTAGAGGATTATCTGAAATTCTGTATAATGATGTTAAATGGTGGAGAATATAATGGTATTTAAATTGTATCTAAGGAAACAATAAAGCTAATGACAGAAAATCATTTGCCGAATAATAGATCTTTTCTGGATATGCAATATTTTCCATATAGAGATCTTAAATCAATAAAGAGAAGAAAAGGTTATGGGTACGGATTGGGTGTATTAGTGAAAACAGCTAAAAATATGACAAGAGAGGGAATTGGTGGATATAGTTGGGTTGGAACACTAAATACACTATTTAACATAGATCCAGTAAATCAAGTAATTTCTATAGTCTTAACACAATATTGTTCGAAAAGTAGTGATTGGATTTTCCCTATAGACTCTTACAGAATTTCTGATTTGGTTTATGAATCGCTGGAAAAACTGGATAAATAATAAACTAGCTGTATGATTTTGTGTTAATCAAGGAATAAAAAATCTGAGGTAAAAAAAATGGTTCTTAAAAGGCGAACCAGATTTTGATTTTAGTAGCCAAGGAAATGCCAGTACGCGAAAGCAAAAATGATTATTGAACTCAAAGCAATCAGGATAAGAAAGTGAATTCTTTCCCACAATTTTCCGTATGGTTTTCTTTCAAGATCTCTTGTCTTCAATATGAACGATTTTAAGTGATTGTGCATCTTCGTTTCGTTTATTCCTACCTATGAGTCCTATGATCATATCATTTCGGACTTTATCTTCTGATTCTTCTTCAAATTCCTCTGGACTAACATAGTTTTTTCTTTTCAAGAACTTCAATTTGCTCTAACGCTTTTATTAGGCAAACCATGTAAAATGCTATCTCTAATTTCACTAATATCCTTTTCAAACACAGAAAGTTACATCTCGTTCTAAACATACTCTAATTCTTTAATTAATAAAATATGAACAAATTGAATATTTTTGTCTTAATTTTAAGATTTTCACTAATTATTATTAGTTGTTAATTACACTCCAATTAAAAAGAAATAATAACTATAGTATTTTATTAAATCTAAGTAGGGTTTTGATGCCATGACATTTGATGAAGTAATCGCAAATAGAAGGTCTATTAGAAAATTCAAGAAAGATCCATTAAAAGAGGAACACATAGAAGCAATTCTTGATGCCGGAAATAAAGCTCCTTCAGCCAAGAATTTACAGCAATGGAGATTTCAGGTCTACCAGAAAGTAGCAAAAGATAAACTTGTGAAATTTTTCCTAAATGAATTCGATAAAATTTCTAGTGATCCTAGAGTTCCTCCTTCTGCAAGATATAGTTTCCAAATAATGGATGAAGCACCGGTAGCAATTTTAGTTTTCTCTGCCCAAGTTATGGATCACCCTGCAAGACCCGATATACAATCAGTTTCAGCTGCAATACAAAATATGTTACTAAAAGCTCAAGAACTTGGTCTTGGATCACTTTGGATTTGCGATGTTCTTTACTTTGATGAAACTATAATGAAACACGTTGGTGCTGAAATGCCTTTACTTGCAGCAATATCATTAGGATATGCAAACGAATCCCCAGCAAGCCGAACAAGATTAACTGTTGATGATGTAACAACTTGGTTTGAATAAATCAAACCTATAGTTTCTTTTCCCACATAACAATGGTATTGTGTCTACCGTCTTCTGATTTTGAATGAATGAATTCCATTTT
>JAGMDP010000284.1 GCA_023128635.1 Candidatus Heimdallarchaeota archaeon
TTACCACTGGACCATCGGTGCTTGTCTTTACTATTGTTTGTTCTTAATATTTAATCTTTAAAGCTTTCGCAAATTGTGATTTTTCTTTTTTTGTAAACATATATTTATAACATTCATTTGCTTTTGTCTTTAATGAAATAATAGGTGAAGGGTTTGGGGTTCAAAGAAGAAGAAATTTTAGGTGTTACTGATAAGAATTTGTTTTCAAGGTATTCAAATTATTATCGCTATTTTTTCCTAGTTCTTATGTTTGTTCCTTTTCTGGTGTAATTACAGTTACTATACTACTAATTCTTTATTATGATTTGCAAGGCAATTTCGGTTTAATAGTTGGTTCTTTGATTATGGGATTATTTTTAGGTAGCTTAACACTTGCTCTGTTAATAATAAATTCAAAAGCAACTAAACACGTAAAAGATCTTTTTAATAACAAAGAATATTCTTCATTAATTGATTTATTAAGTACTAAAGATAAAAAACAAAAGAGTGAATTCATGTCTCTTTATGCTGCACTTGCTTTAGGTGATTTGCTTTATAAGGAAGCTATTATTGATTTGGTTGAAATTCTCCTGAGTGTGTGGAAAGTCAGCTGGGGAAGAAGAAGGGCCTTTGCTCATGCACTTGCGAAAATTGGTACTCTTAAATCTGTCCGTGCACTCTTCCATGCTTATGATCTTTACTTTAATCCAAAACGGAGTATGCATATAGGTTCTCGGTTTGAATTTTTCCATGTTTTCCGAACAAAAAGGAGAGTAAAGAAACTGCTTACTAGAATCGCTTTAAGGAATGACTTTGGAAATTTAGATGAGCTTAAATCTTGGTATGGAATATTCAGTGTGATGTAATCAAATAAACGACTTATTCTGTTATCTTTGCATCAAAAAATTTCGCTTTCTTACTTGCAGCTTTAATTGTTGGGATTACTGGTTCTTTCTTTTCCTCTAGTATTTTATCAAATATATCCAGTTCATTTTCAGGTATGGGTGGCAGTAATTCCCCTTCGATTGTAATTGGAATTTTATATATTACTTCGTATCTCCCACTTTTTATAGCCTTTACTAATTCTGCTTCGTTATTTATTTCATCATAAAATGATGTATTTATGTTCCCAACAGTATCTACAAAGTGAGCATCGCTTCCTCCGATTAATGGCAAATTCATTACATGTGCTGCTGTTTCCGCTGCTTTATTTTGACTCACACTACATTTGGCATTTATTTCTATAGCATCAAATTTGTGTTTATAGATTTCATCTTTTAAGCTCGGAGATGCTCTTTTAAAGGGATGGGCACAAACTACTACTCCATCGTTATCTTTTACCCAATCTAGTGTTTCTTCAACTGATCTCTTGAATGGTGGATTTTCTTCAACACCATAAACTAATATATGCCCTTTCCTTGTTGTGATTTCTACTCCGGAAAACACTTTTACTCCATAATTTTTCGCTAATTCTTTTGCTTTCGGCATTCCTTCTAATGAATCGTGATCTGTAAGTGCAATACCATCTAACCCTAGAAACTTCATTTTCTTTAGGAGAATTCCTATCTTTATTTTAGAATCAAAGCTAACGTTCGAATGAACGTGCATGTCTATTTGCATTTTCTCGCCTAATCTCCGAGTTTTACTGGTAAATGGTTCTATCTATTAGACTAACAACAAATTTCCTTAATAATATCTGTTTTATGTGCAAAAATGCACCAATATTTTTTCCTACAAGTCCCATTGTTGGATGAATTGCGCTCCATCTTCTAATGATTTTGCTATTGGTAGTTTGGCTCCTTTTGCTATAAGTCTTTGTTTCAAGTCTTTGGTTATATTTTCAGCTGCAAATACCAATTCATCCATTTGATTTGAATACAATAATACTTCTGCATCTTTTCTGATTACTTTAGGAAGCTTCCTTAGATACTCGTCCATAGGATAAAATATAGTACGATTCCAAATTTTATTTTGCAATATCATATATGCCCAGAAAATCATTTCTGTAAAATCAAACACAGCAAATACAATACCTGCAATATTGGATTTTTTCGCTGAAGATTTTATAGCGTTTAGGGCTTCAATTACAGAAGGCCATTCCGTAACAATTCCCTTGTAGGTTTCACTAGAATGTGGTTTATTCTTTTCCAACCAACCAATTAATAACTTATGAGTTTCATCTAACAAGTCCTCAGCAATCTCTAGAGCTCTAACTGGTTGTGCTGTAACCATTTCTGTATATCTTTCAGTGAAATTCTCTGGTTTTATGGAAAACTCCTCAATTTCAGGTAGTTGTTTTCCCCAATTATTAAGATAATATTGGTTATTTATGCCGGATAATGCATAACAGATACCATTAGCAACCTCCTGAATAAAGAACCTAACATTTTCTGTTTTGCCAGTTTTGATGCTGTTATTGATCATCCATAACTTGCCGTAGTAGCTTTCATACCAATACAAGACTTTCTCAACAGAAGTTACACTGCCTTCGGAGACTTTTTCGATAACTTTTTCTAATTTCTTGTGGTGTTCTTTACTTTTCTCCCAAAGAACAATTCCATGAGTAAGAGCTGCTGCAGCTGTGATCCAGACATTGGTTTTTCCGGTTACAACTTTTTCAGCATGCTCCCAAGTCATAGACCATGCTTTCACGACTCTTTCTTTGAGTATAAATTCCCAAACAACCTTCTTAGTATCACAAATAATAATTATATCGTAATCAGATAATTCATGCCCTAAACCTCGAGCAAAACTACCGTAAAGTAATACTAAATCAATATCTGGAACTGTTTCAACGAGTTTTGTAG
>JAGMDP010000285.1 GCA_023128635.1 Candidatus Heimdallarchaeota archaeon
TCCCAAGTATATGGTAAACCTATGTCTGTTACTAAGGAAGGATTGAACGGATCTGCGACATCATATACACTTACTCCTAGAGGACCATCTGTTACGAAAAAGGTGTTTCCCTGTAAAGCCATATGATTTGTAATGCCGGGGGTATCTACATGATTGATAAGAACTGGATTAGTGGGATTGAATACATCCACGACTGCGAAACCACCATTACCTAATGTCACATAGGCAAATCTACCTTCTACTAAAACGTCTGTTGCATTTCCAGGCAGACCAATATGTCCAACTTCTGCTGGACTATATTTATCAGTGATGTTTAAAATGTACATTCCGTCGTCGCTTGCTGCTATGTATGCGAAATGTCCTGAAATAGCTAAGCCAAGTGATTTATTATTTACCCAATTTGGATTTATTGCTTTAGGGTTGTCAGGATCAGATACTTCTGCAATTCTAAAGGATTGATCAGCTGAATCATTGTAGGCTGTATAATAAACTAAATGCCCTACAGCTTCTACATCTGTTACTGGACCATTAGCAGATAAAGGACCCAAATAAATACCACCACCATTTAGATTATATGGTAAACACACATTATATGGTGCGAGATAATTATTAGGAGTGTATACTGATTCAAAAACACCGGTATACAAAGTATCACCATCTATATCACAAGCGGTTATTCCGGATAATGAATCTCTGTAGCTCATTAATGAAATATCAGATGGATCATTGATATCAAAAGCTAATATGCTCTGAAGATAATCTGTCATATTAAATCCAACAGCATATGCTTTTCTTCCTTGGACAGCTATATCTCGAATTACGTTATATGTTGGATAAAAATCAAGGGGGGTCCAAGAGAAATTTCTCTCATTAGTTAAAGTTCCCAAACCCCAACCAAATACATCTGAGGTGGGATCTTCGAATGTATTTGCGTCAAAGTCATCTATATACATCCCAGTATCATTTATTATGTAATTAGTAAAAGTGTTCCTAGCAATTCCAACTGCTTGAAAAGTTGATACTGTGAGTATGGGGAAAATAACTAAAACAAAACTAATAATTTGAATTACTCTTAATTTAAATCGGTTCAAAATTAACCCTCAAAATCTCTATATTCGAAAAAACCCAGATTAATAATAAAAAGGTTGCTTTATAAGAAAGAGATAGAGTAAAATCAGAAAATGCCACCAAAATAATACGATTAATAAGAATTCTATAGAAACTAAATATTAGTTTCCTTATTTTCTTAGTTTTTAGAGATAAATGCTTATGTTCTTTTTCCGCGATATTTTATTTGGTGAAACAAATGAAGATTTACTCATACGTAATTCGGAATGATCGTGGATTAGCTCCTAATCCTTTTTGGGATCATTGTACACTCGCTTTAGATCAATCTTTAATCAGAAAAATTGCTAAGGTGGGAGATTGGGTTGTTGGCTTAAAAGAAAAATCTGAGAAATTGGATGATCATTCTTTGCTTTTTGCAATGCAGATTACAGAAAAAATTACTTTCGAGGATTACTGGACAAATCCTCGATTTCAATTGAAAAGACCTGATTTTTCTGTTGATGAAGAAATATTTAGAATGGGGGATAATATCTATGAATTATATTCTGACGGGGAATTCGTCCAACAATATTCTTCTCATTCTCGAGATAATTTTCAAACTGATGAAGAATGGGAGAAACAGCAACAAGACGATTTGCACGGTGAATTCGTTTTAGTTTCGGATAGGAAATTCTATCATTATTTCGGTCGTGAACCTGTGAAAATCCCCTCAAAAAAACTTATTGATATTTTGTATTGTGACATCGGACACAAATGCATAGCTGATCCGGAGGTTCCGCAAGAATTCCTTGATTTTATTGAAGAATTAAATAAAGAAGGAAAAGTTGGTTTTGTTAATCCTCCTGAAATATGGCCGGATGACGATGAAACCTATATACAGTGCTGGGATTAGTCTTTTAGCTCTTCATTATTCTTTAGTTAGAAACCCTTAAAT
>JAGMDP010000286.1 GCA_023128635.1 Candidatus Heimdallarchaeota archaeon
TTTTTATTAAAAATTCCGATTTCCTTTGTTAAAGATCATGGAATTTCTTGATAAATCATTTTTTTCAATCTAATATTCAAAAACGCATAATAGTTAAATAAGAGCAAGTTTCTAACATATTAATCCGATAAAAAATAATCATTATCAAAATGGAGATTTCTAAAGATGAGTAAACAAAAAGTCGCAATTGTAACAGATGCCTCTGGTGATATACCACCAGAATTAGAGGATAAATATAACATCACAATTCTTCCAATTCTAATGAATTTTGAGGAAGAGTCTTTTAAATCTGAGGGTATTGAGAAAGGATTCACTTGGGATGAATTCTACAAAATTGCTGAGAAGGAAGTTCCTTCGACAGGAATACCTGGTCCAGGAGTCTTTATGAAAACTTTTAACAAAGCACTTGAAATTGCTGATTCAGTTATCGGAATTTTCATTTCAAATAAGCTTTCTGGAGTATATAATACTGCAACAATGGTAGCAAAACAACATATGCCAGATAATGACATTAGTATCTATCATGCTGGTGTTAACAGTGTGGGTGTTGGAGTTGTTGTAGTGGAAGCAGCACGTCTTGCATCAGCAGGGCATGCTAAAGCAGATGTTTGTACAAAAGTTGAAAACTGGATTAAAAAGGTAAATTACGCTGGAATCATTAACCAACTTGAGAATCTAGTACGAACAGGAAGGTTATCAAAGACTAAGAAATTCTTTGCAAACATATTGAAGTACAAACCGGTATTAGGTTTTGTAGATGATGAAATCCATGTTTATGGTAATATAAAAGCTGATGATGCACTGATCATTAAACAAATGAAGAAATTTGGTGAACAAGCATTACAAAACATGGTCGAGGATAACAATACAATATTTCTTGCACACTCAAGATGGCCGGAAGCAGCAGAAGAAATAGTCGCTTATCTTAACACAGTAAATCCTAAGAAGAAAGAAATAATTATCCAAGAAACTGGGGTAATAAATGCTTTCTATACTGGAAAGAAATTGTTGGCTTTTGGTTACATCGGAAAATTCGATTCAAATTGGTTAATGGATACCAAATAGAAAGGAATATTGGGCTCTTTTGGAGCTTTTCTCCTTTTCTTTTTTTTTATTAAGCAAGTATTTGTCGGTAAAAAAAAGTTATAAACTTATGAGTAATCTAGATTCTAATCACATTTGTCTGTGAATAAATGACAGGAGATTTTTAATTATGAGTGAAAGAAAAGTAGCAATTATTACAGATGCTTCATCTGACCTTCCACCGGAGCTTGTTGAAAAACACAATATTACTATTCTACCGATTTTGATAAATTTTGAAAACAAATCATACAAAGTTGAAGGAATAGAAAAAGGTATTACGTGGGATGAATACTATAGTCTTGTTGACGATGAAATTCCAACAACAGCAATCCCAGGTCCAGGGGTCTTTCTGAAGGCTTTTGAGGAAGCGCTAGCAGTCGCTGACTCAGTCATTGGTCTTTTTATCTCTGAAAAACTATCTGGAACATTCAAGACAGCACAAAGTG
>JAGMDP010000287.1 GCA_023128635.1 Candidatus Heimdallarchaeota archaeon
TCGAGTAAAAAATAGCTACAAGCAAGTGAAGTAGAAGCTTTTTTCTAATAATGTTCAAATGTTTGTATCTTCTGAGTTTTCATCTGCCTTTGTATCTGCTTCTAAGATCTGTTTTTCTTCTAAAATAAGTAGACTTTCACTCTTAGCTTGAATTGTTTTGATATCATCATACCTTCCTTGTCTATCACTATAGAGCGATAGCAATATGGCTCCAACAGATACTACAATCAAAGCAATTATTTTTCCAGCCATTAAACCGAATTTGCTTTCAGTGAAATAAAAATTCCATTCATTGAAAATTAGAATTCCCCCAAAAACAGGTACAATCATTGCTAAGACTGCAAAAATAGGGGCTACGATTATTGCTTTTCCTCTTTGATAGGATACTTGCAAATATATCGTAGCTGTCAAGTTCAGAAGAATCATTAATACAAAAATGACCCACCATCCCCAATGAGTTGCTGCTTCCCTAGTTATATCCCCATCTCGAAAATCAGCTCCCCCCATATATGCTCTCAAAAAGATAGCTCCTAAAGCATCAGTTATTCCAGCTGCAACACTGAAGAGAATATCTGCATTCTTAAATTTACGAACAATACACAAAATAATGAAAAATATCGTTAATATAAAAGTCACGCTAAGGAAAATAATTGATGGTATCGACGACATATGTTCAAGAACAAAATCTAGATTATATTCAATATCTTCTAGTGGTGATGTTGCTCCTAAAGCAGCAATCCCGACAATGATAATTGATATACCTATCAATTCCACTTTCGATATTGGTTCTTTCAGATAAAAATATGAGAAAATTATTAATGCTACCATTCCAATGCTCATGAGCGGGGTAATAATCGAAACAGAGGCAAGATCTAATGCAAAAGCGAGAAAAACCCATTGTATTTGTATAAGAAGAAAACCAATCAGCCATGGTTTACTGGTAACAAAATTCTTTATATTTTGCCTAAAGGTTTGCTCATCGATTTTAGGTAATGATGCTGCTCCTTTTTTCTGGAGTCCCATTCCGATGTTCAGCATTGAGTATGACAGGATTCCAAGGAAAATAGCAAGTAAAACCAATGCCATTAATTTTAACTCCAGATTTAAAGCTGAATGAACTTTGTTTTTGGCAAAGAAAATTCTTTCGATTCAATAATATTATACGTCTATTTATTTGTTTTTCATATAGTAATTAATGAAAGCAATTTGGTTTAATCAAATTTGAAAGATAATGTATTAAAGCAATTATAGATTAAAATCTTAAATAAGCAAAATTCTCTTGAAGAAATAAACATAAATTCCTATTATCTATGAGTCGCCTGGTGAACTTCCATGCCTAAGTCTAAACAGACAATTATTCAACTCGATAAAAAAACCATAAACAAGATTGCTGCTGGAGAAGTAGTTGAACGTCCAGCATCTGTAGTAAAAGAATTAGTTGAAAATTCTTTGGATGCAAAAGCAACTGAAATATCTGTTTTTATTAAAGGTCATGGGCTTGATGAAATTAAAGTGGTTGATAATGGGCTGGGTATGAGCAAAGAGGATGCTGCAATTGCCTGGAAATCTCATACAACAAGTAAACTGAAAACTGTCGAAGATTTAGACGCAATAAGTTCTTTGGGTTTCAGAGGAGAAGCGCTTGCAAGCATAGCTTCTGTTTCTACATTGGAAATAATCACAAAAAAAGAAGG
>JAGMDP010000288.1 GCA_023128635.1 Candidatus Heimdallarchaeota archaeon
TCTTTCAGCTGAATCTCATCAAAAATTATCTCAACTAGAATTTTTTTCAATTTTGGAAAATGGTGTTGAATAGAATAAGATAATATCTTTCCAATTTGTTGTGGGAGGTTCTTGATATCCACATCCTTTGAAACAGTTATCGCTAATTTTTCTCCTGAATACTTGCTCTGAACTCCACTCATAAGAGATATATCTGAAGCGATTTTTCTCTCTATATGTTTTTGATCAAAAGCATCCATTGGTTCTTCATTAATTGTGATCTTTATTCCCATCGAACATTCTTTGTCTTCGCAAAGCTCACCTTGTACAACTATTCCTGATTCACTTACATTTCCTTTAGTTAGCATGTAAAAACTATTATCGGTTATACCTAATTTTTTGTGAACCTTAAATTCTTCATTTATATTATCTCGAGAACAAAAATCAGGTAACTGTGTAATTTCAGGAGTGTGCAGCAGTTTCCTGATATTTGGAAAACTAGGAACAGCATTGACTATTTCATCGTTCGATTTCGCAATTATTTTCCTTCCTAATGTAAATGGATAATTATTAGGAACAATTAGAGGTACTCCAATTTTCATAGCAGCCAATGACAAAGTTAATTGAAGATCAGTTAGGTTACCTTGACATACAATAACTCCTGGTCCAAAATCCTCCAGGAAATGAGAGAGAGCATGGGCATCTCCAAATTCAATCCCTCCATAAACAAAAGCATATCTTACTAACATACTCATGATCATGTAACTATTGATTTCTTTACCAATTCCATTATAGAATTTGAAATTCCATTTGTCATTTATTGCTAGTTCAATTTTCTCTTTGTCTGCATCTCCGACTACTGCAATCCAACCATTTAATCGTTTAACTGCAAAACAATGTCTTTGAATGAACGCCATATCTTCATGAAAAACATCTTTTGCATATTCTTGGTTCACGATAAATAGTTCTAGGAGAGCTAAGACATCCTCAAGTGTACTAACAGGATCACTCTTCATTCGTTTTCTTATATTATCGATAAGAACAGATGGTTCTGGTATTTCTTGATAACTCATCTGAGTTAATGGTAAAGGATGTTTGTCTGATGGGAATTCTTTCCAATCCAATCCTTTAGTCATCTC
>JAGMDP010000289.1 GCA_023128635.1 Candidatus Heimdallarchaeota archaeon
AAGGGGAAATAATTTGAAATCACTTTTTCAAGTGAAACTGATATTCCTTTGAGATAATCCATTTCAATTGCGTCGAAAATACGACTTGCTATTGTCAAAACCCTACTAACAGGGTCGTTAACGTCTATGAGAATGCCCAAAACAAATAACTTGTTTTTAGTAATAACTAATTGATAATCTTCCATGATTTCCAAGACAGTTACAGCCTCATTATAATCTCGCATCTGTTTTGCAAACCGTTCAGTCTCTTTTATAGATTCCCGGTAAGCCGTAGCCACTTTTGCTTGTTGCGTCGGATTGCCAAAAATGGCTTGGTCTAATTCTTTACCATTTGAATCAAAAGCAACTGCGGAGAATATTTTTACATGCCAGGTTGGAACGTGTTTGTCTTTAGCAACAATATCTACAAGCCAATCCCAAGCATTGAATAATCCTTCACCTGTTAAAGCTGAACAACGAAACATGTTGAACGCTCTATCAGAGCGAGTCATTTTCTGAAGTTCTAATGCTTCCATAACTTCTACAGAAGACGCAGCATCTTCTTTATCTGACTTGTTTGCTAAGAAAAGAATAGGAGCATTTGGTTCTGTGTTTTCTAATGAGTCATAGAAAACATCCTTAGCTAGATTGAAACGCTTTTTATCTGCAGCATCAACTACAAAAACAATAACTTGAGCTTTAGTAACGAATTTCTTCCACAATGTTTTTCTTATAGGAGCATGACCACCAAGATCCCAAACAACGAATTCTAAAGTTCGATATCTGTAAACTTCGATGTTAACTCCAAAAGTTGGTTTGGAAAGTGTGTATTCAGAACGTAATATTCTCTTCATAATAGTAGTTTTTCCTGCAGCATCTAATCCAATTATAGCAACATGTTGTTTGGCAGGACCACCGTCTAAACCTTTTCTCTTGTCAGCGCTAATTAATCTTCTAAGGAAACTCAAACCATTTTTATCTCCGAATACCTTTGTTTTGTTCTTTTCAGTGAATTTCAGTAAATGAAATTTTGATAAATAACTCATTTATCAAATCTTAAATAGTTTTATTTGTTATATAACCTTTGTGAAATAATATTTAATAGACAATATTTAAGTAATAAAAGGTTGTTCTATTGCTAAAAAATAATAATTAATGAGGAAATCAAGTAGAATTTTATTGTTTTTTAGCAATCTCTGGTCTCTGATTTAGAAGTACTTTTGTACGGTTTCAGCAATACTTTCAGGGCTTGCAGCAGCAATTGGTTCAGAATGGAGCAATTCCATAAAACCAATATCACCTGTGTAGTTCGGAAGTAAATTTGGTCTACTTACTATCTTTAAATTAATCCTATAATCATCTGATCTATCTTGACCAATAGGTCCTAAGTATAATGCCATATTAACTGATGTTGCGCCTCTAGCAATGGACAGAGCTTTAAATGCTTTAGTTAGTCCTACAGCCAAATCTTTGGAATCTGTTTTTGTAAAAGTGGTAATATCAGTTTTCGGGATAGTAACAATTCCTGTTAATTCATTCTTGCCCATTGGGGAAAAAGTAGCTAACCAAGTCA